>NZ_AQOI01000022.1:0-18001 GCF_000364665.1 Xanthomonas sp. SHU 199 | reverse complement strand
CCGGCAGGCGGTTCAAGTTTCAACCCACGCACCCGTGAGGGTGCGACTGCCCCAGCATAAGTGCAGAGACGCGTTGGAGGAAAAGCGGCATTCGCGCGAACCGGCGCCGGGGAGGTGCCGCGCGATCGTGTCGATGTCGGTGTCCAGTGCGGATGGCGAGCGCTTTCCTTCTGCATCAATGGCTTGCGAAATGCGCGAACCTCGCCGGGATGTGCCGGTCGCTTGCGGTTCGCGTCAGAAGATCAGCGGCCCCTTGAGGTCCAGGCTGGGTTTGGCGCCGACGTGTTCGACGCGGGCTTCCCACTTGGCGCCAAGATGGTAGAAGCGCAGGCTGTCGATGCCGGGATCGATCAGGTCGCACAGGCGCTGCCGAAGTTCGGCCCATTGCGCGGGGTCGACTTCGATCTCGAAGACCGAGAACTGGACACGCTGCCCACGGTCTCTGCAGGCCTTGGCGACCTTGCGCAGGCGCTTCTCGCCGCCAGGGGAGCTGGTGCTGACATCGTAGCTGACCAAGACCATCATGCGGCGCGTGTCCCTGTCATTTCCAGAAGAAGGCGGGGTAGCCGTCCAGGTCGCCCCGCAAGTGCCGGGCCAGCAACTGCGCCTGCACGAAGGGCAGCAGGCCGATCTCCACCTTCTCGCCGAGGAAGGCGTGGTGCAGTTGTTCGCGCTTGCGTTCTTGGTAGGCCACCAGCACGGTCTTGCGGGCATCGTCCTTCAGCAGAACCGCGCCGTTGTCGAACACCTGGAAGTCGCGTGCATGCAGCTGCCGGCGGTTGATCAGCGACAGCGCCAGGCGTTCGCCCAGGAGCGGGCGGAACTCTTCGGCCAGGTCCAGTGCCAGGCTGGGACGTCCGGGGCGGTCCCGGTGCAGGAAGCCCACCGCCGGGTCCAGGCCCACGGTTTCCAGGGCCGAGCGGCAATCGTGGGTGAGCAGTGTGTAGAGGAATGAGAGCAAGGCGTTGAAGGCGTCGCGTGGCGGACGCCGGTTGCGGCCGCCGAAGCGCAGCAACGGGTGTTCGGCGCGCACGAGTTGGCCGAACACGCCGAAATACGCTTGCGCCGCTTCGCCCTCCAGGCCGCGCAGGATGTCCACGTCGGTCTCGACGAGCACGCGTTGCGGAATGCGCTTGAGCCGCTTCAACGCATGCTGGAATGCCGCGGTGTCGGTCAGCCGGTCGCCGTGGTCGCGCCAGCCGCGCGCCAGGACGGCGCGCTGGTTGTGGATCTTGCCTGCCAGCAGGTGACGGACGATGGCGGCGCAGCCGGCGGGGTCGTCGCTGCGCCGGTACTGCGCGCGACGCAGCAGCACGTTGCCGGAGACCGGCCCTTCGACCCGCGCCAGGAAACGGCCCTGCGGCGTCAGGTAGCAGATGCTGATGCCTTGTTCGGCGCAGAAGCCCAGCAACTGCGGGGAGACGGCGACACGGCCGATGCAGACCAGGCTCTCCAGCATGTGCACGGGCAGGCGGGCGCGCTCCTGCCGCTCGACCTCCAGGACCACGTTGGCGCCATCCTTGCGCAGCCAGGCGCCGTCGGTGGTGGCGTACAGCGTATTGAGTTGGCGGCGCATGGTCAGTCCTCCTCGGCATCGAGTTGGTCGTGCACCCAGTGCGCGACGCTGCCGCGGTCGAGCAGGCGCGGCTGGCACAGGTCGATCAGGGAGCAGGCATCGCAGCGCTTGGCGTCGTAGCGTGCGGCAGGGGTCAGGCCAGCGCGTAGCAGTGCGCGGGTTGCGGTGATGGTGCGCAGGGTGAGGTCGCGTAAAGCCGCGTCGAAGTCCACTTCCTTGCGCCGGCGCGTCTGCCCGTAGAACAGTGCACCGGCCGGCACCGTGCGTCCCAGCATGTGCTCCAGGCACAGCGCCTGCGCGCACAGTTGCACTTCGTCGGCGCGATGCGCCTTGGGGCGCCCGCGCTTGTACTCGACGGGGAAGGCGACGTCGGCGTCGCCGTTGGGGTGGAACTCCACCACGTCGGCCTTGCCGGTGATGCCCAGCTCCAGCGCCAGCAGCGGCATCGCGGTCACGGTGCGCACGCCGCGCCGGCGTTCGGCCTGTGGCGCGTCGGCGCGCTGGTGCAGCAGGCGTCCCTCGGCCGTCTGCCGGTTCTCAGCCCATTGCTGCTCCACATGGATGAGCGCGCACTGCCGCGGGCAGTACAGGTAGTGCTGCAGGGCAGAGAGCGGGATCAGGTCGGCATCGTCCATGTCCCGCTCCCGTTTGCCTCAGAACAGATCCGTCACGCTGACGCCGGCCGGCAGGTCGCGGTCGATCGTGACCCGGTAATCGGTGAAACTGCGTGCCGGGCCGGCGTCGCTGTCGGCGACGCGTTCGACCTTCACCTTGTCGAACAGCACGTGCGCCGGCGCGTTGCCCATCGGGTGCTCGTGCTTGAACACGATCAGCTTGCGCGCCGACATCTCGCCGCGCGCGGCGGAGCGGTCGTGCTCGAACAGGTTGGTCAGGGCCCGCCACAGCAGTTGCAGGTCGTCCTCGGAGAAGCCGGTACGCTCGGCCAGCTTGGCGGAGACGAAGCCATGTGCGCGGTACAGCCCGTAGGGCAGGATGTGCTTGCGGCCCATGGTGCGTTCCTTTTCCAGGTCCTTCTCGTTGGTCACCGCCACGCGGGTGATTGACACTTCCAGCGGCAGCACCGGTTCCACGGAGCTGGCGAAGGCCAGTTGCACTGGGCCGCGGACCTGCCCGGAATTGACTTCGGTGGTCATCACCGCGCCGAAGGTGCGCACGTCGAAGAAGTTCTTGCACATCCAGGCCGTCAGTTCGCGTGCCTTGGCTTCATCCTTGGGCAGCTTCTTGGCTTCCGGTTCGATCTTCAGTGCGGCATAGGCTTGTTTGTGCTGGTTGTTCAGCACCGACTTCTCCTGCATGTAGATCGCATGGCCGGGCTGACCTTCCTGCTCCAGCGCAACGTAGTTGCGGATCTTGCGCTTGAGCGCCACGTCGGTGACCAGGCCACGGTTGGTTTCCGGATCCAGGCGCGGCAGGTTGCCGGCGTCTGGGTCGCCGTTGGGATTGCCGTTGGTGACGTCGAACAGGTAGACGAATTCGTAGCGATTGGCGATGGCGCTCATGCGGTCTCTCCTTCGGAAGCGGTGTCGGGGGCGTCCTGGCCGTCGTTGCGGGCGAAGCGCGCCTGGGTCTGGTGGTAGTAGCCGATCGCGAAGCGGCCTTGTTCCTGGATCGGCAGGCTGCGGGGGAAGCTGGGCGGCAGCGCATCGACGATCTGGCCGATCTCCTTTTCCAGATTCACGGCCAGGCCGGTTTTTTCCTTGCGCAGCTTGCCGAAGTGGTTCTGCGCGCTACGCAGCAGCACCGGGAAGATGCTTGCCGGGGTGGCCGATGCGGCGCCGTAGTAGCGATCGCGGATGGTGGCGTTGATGCGGTCGCCCAGCGCGGCGCGCTGCAGGTTCTCCAGCGACGCGAACAGCCGCCCCAGCAGGTAGCCGGGGTCGGTATTGCCTGTGTCGAGACTCATGGGTGGTTCCTTGTGGTCGGTGGACAGTCCTTGTTGCCTGCTCAGGCGCGCCTCGCGTGCCAGGACCGCCCGGCACAGCGCGATGCGCAATGGAGAGAGTTGCCCGTCGGCGCGGAAGCGCATCACGATGCTGCCGAGCAGGCTCTGCGGATAGCGGGTGCCGGCGAGGATCGCCCTGGTCAGCTCACCTGCCAGCAGGGGCGACACGTCTTCGGCTTTGGGTTTGCCGTGCTCGCCGTAGATCGGCGCGGTCTGCAGGGCGAGGTAAGCGGGTGTGGGCGCGCGCTTCCAGGCAGGCGGCAGCAAGCTCAGGTCGTCGTAGTGGTCGGCCAGGCGTTTGGCGAATCCGGCCAGCGTTTGCGTTTCCCAGAAGCGGATCGACAGGCGCGACGCGTTCGGCGCCAGGCCAAGGACAAAGATGCGGGCGTCGTCGTCCAGTCCGTCTTCCAGATCGCGCAACGGCCGCGCCTGCCGGACCTGCTTCATGACCAGTTCCAGGCGCCGGGTCGCCCGACCGTCGGCGATGCTGGGGTCTTCGGTGTCGTCGCCACGCATCAGGGCGCCGACCACGTCCTCGGCGTTCTGCGCCTGTGTCGTGGTCCTGGCCTGGGCCCAGAACACCACGGTGGTATCGCCGATCTGCACCCGCTGACGGTTGTGCGGGTCGCGGCGCAGCAGGTGGTTGAGCGCGGTGGTGTAGGCGAACGCCGCCTGTTCGGAGATCGGTGCGTTTTCGCCCTGCTGTTTGCCGTAGGAGGTGAAGGCATCGAGGTTGAAGGAGACGATGGAGGCGCCGGAACTCTGCGCGCCGTTCACCCCCTTGATCGCCGGATGCAGCCGCGCCAGCGGCGCCAGCGTGCCGCTGACCAGGCACAGGCCGCGGATACCATCGCCCACCTGGCCTTGTTGCCGGTCCCAGGCCGTACGAGCGGCCGCACGTTCGTGCAGATAGCCAGGGTCGCCCTCCAGCCTGAAGGCCAGGTTGGTATCCAGCAGCGCTTCGCCATGCGGGGCGAACGCAGGATGATCGGCGTATTGCTCGGGCGACCATGTGGCCAGGAACGCTAGCAGCGCCTGCAGTCCGGCGTCGTCGCTGTCGGCCAGGGCCGGCTGGTGCAGCGCCTTGAACGCGGCATGCTCCTGCGCGCTGCGCTTGCTGCTGGCGCTGACGCCAAGGACGTAGCTGGTCTTGTCCCACAGGAAGTTGGACTTGATGCCCGCGGTGCGTTTTTCCGGCTGGGGGACGCGCATGGCCTTGGCGAGGCGCTTCTTGCCCTCGTTGCGGTGCTCGTCCTGGACCGAAACGACGCTGCCGTCGGCGGCCAGTACCACGGTGTAGCCGATGTTCTGCTGGCTGTAGCCGGGTGCGGCGATGCCGGAATCGGGATCGTCCAGAAGCCGTTGGTAGTAGTCGGCGAGGGCGGACAGGATCATGCGCGTACTCCGCCGTCCTGCGGTGGCGGCACCGCGACCAGCCCATCGACCATCTGCGCACGGAAGAAGCGCGGGGTCATGCCGTCGGCGAAGTCGATGTCGTGCAGCATCCAGCCCAGGTCGTGTTCCCCGGACAAGCCTGGATCGCTGGCCGGCGGCGGGTCGTCGTCGCCGAGCAGGGTGAAGCTGGCGGGGAACTCGCGGGTCCCCAGGCAGGGCGCCTGGAAGCACTGCCCGCGCCGCGCGCGGCGGTTGAAGATGTCCAGATGCTTGCCGACGTTGTCGTCCGGGCCGGCCTTGTCGGTCAACTCGAAGTGCGCGGCAATCACGTAGCCGACATCGCGAAGGAGGGTGGCGGCGCGTTGCTGCCGGTCCTCCTCAATGTAGCTGACCAGGCCATCGGTGCGCCCGGCGTTTATCGCCTTGCCGACGCTGGCGGCCGACAGCTTGCCGCCGACTTCGTTGCGGCGGATCGACTCGAAGCGGATCGGCTTGAGCACCTGGATGCTGTCCACCACCCAACGGATCGCCGGCTTCCAGTGAATCGCTTCGAGAATGCCGCGTGCGGCAGACGGCGTGATGATGTCGTAGGACACCCGCTCTACTTTCATTTCCGGGCGCGTGAACAACGCCCGCTCGCCCCAGACATGGAGCCTGACTCCGTAACTCATCCTTGTTCTCCCGCCCATGAGAGCGTGTTTCCACGGAATGCCCCTCTCCGAGGAGAGGGGCATGGTTTACTCCCGTTGCATCACATTAGTTTCAATCCGCGTTCTTTCAGAACAGTTGTTTGAGCAGCCCTCGGAGCCAAGGGGTACCCAGCACAAGCGCAAAGAGAACGACCAGTACCCAAGGCCATACGGAGGGCTTTTCTCGCCCCTCGATGCGCAATCGCAGACTGATGGAATAGCTGGAGTCCTTTTCGTCTTTGGCAGGCTGAGGCATCGCTCGACCATCTGCATGGCATTGGGTGTCCTGACCCTATTTCTAGTTTTAATGCGAAGCAACGGGATATTTAGAAATATTTGATTTCCATTCCTTTTTCACCACACGTTGCCCTGAGCCTCCAGGAACTGTGGATCTTCCCAATGCAACCCGAACCGTGCGTCGTACAGCCGCGGGTTGCACAGGCGCACGAACTGCTCGCCGTAGCGATCGGGCGCGACCGGGGCGATGGCATGCGCCTGCCACAGCGCTCGGTATGCCTGTTCGGGAACCTGTACCAGCCATGGTTGCAGGCGGCGGGCGGCGCCGGCCACGCCGACCTGATCGGCGTGTTCCAACTGGCGCAGCACCTCGGCGACCTCGGACACTTCTGCATCCGGGTCGGGAGCGTAGGGCGCGTAGGGCACGATCACCGGACGCATGGCGGTCTCGATCATCTTGAACTTCTGTGCCACTGTGTCGAAGGGCAGGTCGTCGATCAGGGCATCGCGCAACAGCGTCAGGATCGCCTTGTCGTCGAGACTGCCGTCGCCGAGGCGCCGGTACAGTCCCTGGAAGTAGGCGTGGATCGCGTCCAGCGCCAGCAGGTCGTCGCGATGGGTGCGCTCGACGTCGCGGAAGACCTCTGTGAACAGTTTCGTTTCCTGTGGCGGCTGCCAATCGACTGGCGCGAACACCAGGACCTCGCTGGCCTCCGCCGGGCGCCCGCCTTCGCGATTGCAGCGCCCGGCCGCTTGCGCCACCGAATCCAGTCCCGCTTCCGCACGCAGCACAGTGGGGAAATCGACGTCCACCCCAGCTTCGATCAAGCTGGTTGCGATCAGCCGGCATGGCCGGTCCGCTTTCAGATCGCCCCGCACTTGCGCCAACACAACGCTGCGATGCCGCACATGCATCAACGTGGTCAGGTGGCGAGCGCCCGGCTGGTCGACGATGGCGTCGAACAGCGCACGGGCGTGGCGGCGGTTGTTGACGATGCACAGTACTTGCTCGCGTTGCCGCAGCCGTTCGGCCAGCGCGGCATCGTCCAGCGTCCCGGCATGACGCACACGCACCCGGCGCAGTCGCGTGTAGAGCCTCTCCGGCGCATCCACCAGTTCCTGGACGTCTTCGAAGCCGCCGGGAAAACCCTGGTCCTGACGCAACGCCGGCTGGGTGGCGGTGCACAGCACCGGGCTGACCCGGTAGCTGCGGGCCAGTTCGTCCAGCAGTGCCACGCATGGGCGCAGCAGCTTCGGGGGCAACGTCTGGGCTTCGTCGAGGATCACCACGCTGCCGGCGATGTTGTGCAGCTTGCGGCAGCGCGAGGGTCGGTCGGCGAACAGGCTCTCGAAGAACTGCACCGAGGTGGTGACGACGATCGGCGCGTCCCAGTTTTCCATCGCCAGCTTGCGTTTCTCGATCGCCTGCGGCGCCTTGGTCGGATCGTCGAAGAACGCGCTGTGATGTTCCAGCACGACATCGTCGCTGCCCTGCGCGCCCAGCGCATCGCGGAACACCGCGGCGGTCTGATCGACGATGCTGGTGAAGGGGATCACGTAGATCACCCGGCGCAAGCCATGCGCGATGGCATGATCCAAGGCGAACGCCAGCGAGGCCAGGGTCTTGCCGCCGCCGGTCGGCACGGTGAGCGAGAACAGGCCGGTACGCCGGTGCGCCTTGGCCCGCACCTCGCGCAGGATCGCCGCGCGGACCGGGTTGATGCCGCCTTCGGTGGGAAAGCCGGCCAGGTGCCTGTCCAGCCGTTCGCGCAGTGCCTCCAGGGTCGGCCGCTCGCCGATGTCCTCTGCGCGCGTGCCGCGGCCCTCGATGCGCCGGTAGAACGCGTCGGTATCGACGAAATCGGCATCGACCAGGCAGGAAAAGATCATCCGTGCCAGCACCGTCATCTGGAATGCGCGGCGCTCGAGGCGGGGATGGATCTTGAGGCTTGTCGGCAACTCCAGCCTTGCCGGTAGCAGAACCTCTCGCTCCCAGTCCGCCAGCAACGGCGGCAACTCGCGCAGGAGATAGTCTTCCGACAAGCGTTCGTGCAACGAGGGGCGGGAGGACAGCTCGTCGCGGCGTCCGTCCGCCAGCCCCGTGTGATGCCCGGCGATGCCGTAGGCCAGCAGCCTGCCGGTCTGGCCATAGCGCTCGCAGGCGATGCGCGCGCCCCAGGTCGCATGATCCACCTTGGCCGGATCGCCCCGCAGGCGCGCTTGGAACTTGCGGGTGTACTTGCCCAGGTCGTGCAGTTGCCCGGCCACCCGCGCCATCACCTGTCCGCCGAACGCAGCGGCATGATCCGCGGCGCGTTCGCCGACGCCATTCAGATGCTCGGCCAGCCCCTGCCAATCGCCACGATCCCGACGCTCGGTCGAGTGCGCGTAGAAGTCCACGATGTCCCCCTGCTTCCATTCCCTATGGAAAGCACGCCAGCGCTGCTGGCAGCCCGCAGAAAATGCGCCATCGGCGCGCGGAAGTCGTAGACAAATGGACGTGGCGGCATGGAGGCGGCGGTCGTCCGCAAGCGCCCGGGCTCAACGCGTTCCGGTCACCAGCGGCAGATGCGCGTCCAACAGTTCGATGAAGCTGCGCTTGCGGTGGTAGTGCTGGCGCAGATGGTCGCAGTAGGCGACGAAACCGGACGCGTCGCCCAGGCTGTGGCACAGTCGCTGTCGCATCTGCAGCAGATCGATCGCCGTCAGGTAGCCCTGGCGATTGGTCTGCGCGACGGCGGTCTCGATCAAGCTGTCGCAGAGGGTCAGGGCGGTCGCGGGGTCGAGCGCCTCGGCCTGCGTCAGCAGGCTGTTGCGGGTCGCGAAGGTGAGGTCGTGCAGATGGTCGCGGGCCAGGTCCAGGGCGCGCACCGCCTGCCCTTCGGCGAGCAGCAGGACGATGCGCAGGTCGCGCGCGCGGGCAGGGTTGCGGGAGGTGCCGCCCTCCAGCGCCTGCAGGGCGCGTTCGCGCCACTGCTCCCAGCCGCCCAGCGCTTGCGCCGTGTCGCGCAGGGCCAGATAGGTCTCCTCGAACGGCTGCAGCACGTAGGCATTCCAGCGCAGTTGCAGCGCGTCCTCGGGAAAGCCCTCGCGCATATAGGCGTCGGCGAGCGCGGCGAGCAGGCGCGGTTCCTGCGAATGGGTCTTGACGCCGCGTTCGAGCCATTCGATGGCCTGGCGTGCGCGGCCATGCTCGGTGCAGCGCCGCGCCATGTCCAGGTGGTCCCAGGCGCTGTGGCAGCGGTTCGCAAACCACTCCAGCATGGTCTGCACATTGCCCCCGCAATGGGCGAGCTCTTCGAGCAGCGCTTCGGCGGCGAGGCGCACGCTGTGGCCGTCGGCGCCATGCAGTGCGCGCAACGTGTGATGCTCCACGGCGGCGATACCGGAGGGACCCAGCAGTTCGCCATAGTCGCGCAGCGGCGGCAGCAGGCTCCATTCGTCGCGCAGGCGCAAATCGAACAGGCGCTTGGCCAGGTCGCGCGGGTTGGCGCTGCGCACGAACTGCGGATGCAGTTGCGCCAGCGCGCGCAGGCACTGACCGATATGGCCGCTGGAATCGTCGCAATCGGCGTAGATCGTCAGCAGGCGGTCGAAGGCGTACTCGTGCAGGTCGAGGGCGGCCGCCGGGTCGCGTTGCCGCCCCTGTTCGAGCAGGGCGTTGAGCGGGCGTAGGCGCTTTGCGTAGGCGATGCTGTCGCGGTGGTCCATGAAGCGCTTGCGTCCGAGCAGCGTCGATACCGCCTTGCGCCAGTCCTGCGGCGGCGCACTGGCCAGTTGTGCCTGGCTGAGCAGCCGCTGGCGCAGCGCCGGGTTGTGCTCGGCGGCCTCCAGCAGCAGCGCCTGCAGGGTTTGCGGTGTCTGTTCGGACAGCCATTGCCGCAGTCTTCGCCCGGGGTCTTCCGTCGGCGTTGCGCCCTTGCGCGGCGCGGCGTCGCCATCTGTCGTGCGCGCCCAAATCAGGGCGGTTGCCACCTGGTGCTTGCAGAACTCCTCCTGCATGCCGACCGGACAGTCGCATTCCCCGTCCAGGCCGCCGTCGCGCCAGTGCAGGCGCACGGTGTAGACCTCGCTACCGGCGACCTCGGCCTCCACGGTGTGCGCGGTTGCGGCGAGCAGGGTCACGCGGCCGTCCTCGGCGTAGGCGAGGCCGCGTTCGTAATAGCGAGCCTCGGTGATCGTCAGCAGCATGCGCCGATCGATCTGTACGGGCGAGAAGACGGTCGTCATCGAGGCATTCTAGAGCGCTGCGCCGGGCATGAAGCACCCGCGCTTTGCCCGCAGCCGGCAGACACGCGACAATGGAAGGCCGATGTCCGGCGGTTGGCGGCATCGCGAACCTACAAGAAAACATACGCCGCCGTACTGTCGGTGCTGCCTATTTCCCCCTGCCAGAGGTCATCCGTCGCGTCATGTCGAATACGCCCAAGATCCTGTACACGCTCACCGATGAAGCCCCGTACCTGGCGACGCAGTCGCTGCTGCCGATCGTCGCCGCGTTCGCCGGCACTGCCGGCATCGCCGTTGAGACCCGCGACATCTCGCTGGCTGGCCGCCTGATTTCGCAGTTCCCCGAATACCTGCGCGAGGACCAGCGCATCGCCGACGACCTGGCCGAGCTGGGCCAGCTGGCGACCACGCCGGAAGCCAACATCATCAAGCTGCCCAACATCAGCGCCTCGGTGCCGCAGCTCAAGGCCGCGATCAAGGAACTGCAGCAGCAGGGCTATGCGCTGCCGGACTACGTGGACGAGCCGAAGGACGAGAAAGAGAAAGAAGCAAAGGCGCGCTACGACAAGGTCAAGGGCAGCGCGGTCAATCCGGTGCTGCGCGAGGGCAATTCCGATCGCCGCGCGCCGGCCTCGGTGAAGAACTACGCACGCAAGCACCCGCACCGCATGGGCGCATGGAGCGCCGAGTCCAAGTCGCACGTGGCGCACATGGACGCCGGCGATTTCTACGGCAGCGAGCGTTCGGCGCTGATCGAACAGGCCGGCAGCGTCAGGATCGAGCTGGTCGGCAAGGACGGCGCGGTGACCGTGCTGAAGGAAAAGACCGCGGTGCAGGCCGGCGAGCTGATCGACGCGGCGGTGATGAGCAAGCGTGCGCTGGCCGCCTTCGTGCAGGCGCAGATCGCCGATGCCAAGCAGCAGGACGTGCTGTTCTCGCTGCACCTGAAGGCGACGATGATGAAGGTCTCCGACCCGATCATGTTCGGCGTGGTCGTCGAAGCGTTCTACCGCGATGTGCTGGACAAGCATGCCGCCACGCTCAAGCAGGTGGGCTTCGATGCCAACAACGGCATCGGCGACCTGTACGCGCGCATCGCCAGCCTGCCGGAGGCGCAGCGTGCGCCGATCGAGGCCGACCTGCAGGCGCTGTACGCGCAGCGCCCGGCGCTGGCGATGGTCAACTCCGACAAGGGCATCACCAACCTGCACGTGCCCAGCGACGTGATCGTCGATGCGTCGATGCCGGCGATGATCCGCGATTCCGGCAAGATGTGGAACGCCGAGGGCAAGCTGCAGGACACCAAGGCGGTGATCCCGGACCGCTGCTACGCCGGCGTGTACCAGGCGGTGATCGAGGACTGCAAGCTGCACGGCGCGTTCGATCCGGCGACCATGGGCAGCGTGCCCAACGTCGGCCTGATGGCGCAGAAGGCCGAGGAATACGGTTCGCACGACAAGACCTTCCAGATCCCGGTCGACGGCACCGTGCGCGTCACCGATGCCGGCGGCACGGTGCTGCTGGAGCATGCGGTGGAAGCCGGCGACATCTGGCGCATGTGCCAGACCAAGGACGCGCCGATCCAGGACTGGGTCAAGCTGGCGGTCGAGCGCGCGCGCCTGAGCGCCACCCCGGCGGTGTTCTGGCTGGATCCGCAGCGTGCCCACGATGCGCTGATGATCCAGAGGGTGGAGCGCTACCTGCAGGATCACGACCTCAACGGCCTGGACATCCGCATCCTGCCGCCGGTGGAAGCCACCGCGTTCTCGCTGCAGCGCATCCGCAAGGGCGAGGACACCATCTCGGTCACCGGCAACGTGCTGCGCGACTACCTCACCGACCTGTTCCCGATCATGGAGCTGGGCACCAGCGCCAAGATGCTGTCGATCGTGCCGCTGATGGCCGGCGGCGGCCTGTTCGAGACCGGCGCCGGCGGTTCGGCGCCCAAGCACGTGCAGCAGTTCGTCGAAGAGAACTACCTGCGCTGGGATTCGCTGGGCGAGTTCCTGGCGCTGGCGGCGTCCCTGGAGCACCTGGGCCAGCGTCACCACAACGCCGCCATCGGCGTGCTGGCGCGCACCTTGGACCAGGCCAACGGCCAGTTCCTGGACAACGACAAGTCGCCCTCGCGCAAGGTCGGCGGCCTGGACAACCGCGGTAGCCACTTCTACCTCGCCATGTACTGGGCGCAGGCGCTGGCCGCGCAGGACGAGGACGCCGCGCTGAAGGCGCGCTTCGCGCCGCTGGCCAAGCAGCTGACCGAGCAGGAAGCGACCATCGTCGCCGAGCTCAACGGCGTGCAGGGCCAGCCGGTCGACATCCAGGGCTATTACCGTCCGAACCTGGAGCTGATCGGCAAGGCGATGCGGCCGAGCAAGACCCTCAACGACGCCCTGGCGACGTTGAACGCCTGATCGCCCGAACTGGATGTGACGCAAGGGCCGCCCCTCGGGGCGGCCCTTTGCGTTTCCGGCGCAGGAAGCGCCCGGTAGGAGCAGCTTCAGCCGCGACAGGGCGTTCCCGGTACGGCCGGTCGCAGCTGAAGCCGCTTCTGCGGCCGACCTGCGTCCGGCTCGATCCTGGCGAAGCAGGTCGCTGGATGGGCGCACGAGACGGAGCGCGGCAGGGTGCCCGACACCCGCGCGACGCCACCACCTGGGTACACTGCGGCCATGTCCTCCACGCCGCTGCCGCTGCCGTCCGAACGCCGTGCCCTGGTCATCGGCCGTATCGTCTTCGAGGCGTTCGAAGACTACCACGCGCGCTTCGCGCAGATCTCTTCGCGTGCGCGCCAGCGCTTCGAGGCCCGCGACTGGAGCGCCGCGCGCGAAGATGCGATCGAACGCATCGCCCTGTACGACCAGTGCATCGCCGAGTGCATGCTGCGCCTGCGCGCGGTGCTGCTCGGCCAGGCGCACGATCGCGCGCTGTGGATCCGTGCGCGCGACCACTACGCCGAGCTGATCGCCGCGCTGATCGACCAGGAACTGTACAAGACCTTCTACAACACCCTGACCCGGCGCTTCTTCCGCACCCAGGGCGTGGACGCGCAGATCGAGTTCGTGGCGCTGGACATCGAGCCTACCGACGCCATCACCCACCCGGTGGCGCGGCACAACTACGTGGTGTCCGAGGCGCGGCCGGTGGATGCGTTCGTGCGTGTGCTCGGCGACTACCGCTTCGACGTGCCGTACGCGCACCGCACGCGCTGCGCGGCGGCCATCGCGGTGCGGCTGCAGGACGACCTCGCCCACTGGGGCGAGAACCCGGTGCGCGGCATCGAACTGCTGGAGACGGTGTTCTATCGCGAGCGCCGTGCCTACCTGATCGGCCGTGTGTTCGGCGAACACCGCTTCTCGCCGTGTGTGATCGCCCTGGTCAACGACGAACAGGGCCTGCGCGCCGAGGCGGTGCTGACCAAGCGCAACGACGTGGCGCAGCTGTTCGGCATCTCGCGCAGCTATTTCCAGGCCGACCTGGCCACCGTCGGCGATGCGGTGGTGTTCCTGCGCAGCCTGCTGCCGCACAAGCCGATCGACGAGCTGTACACCATGCTCGGCCGCGCCAAGCAGGGCAAGACCGAGCGCTTCCGCACCTTCTTCCGCCACTTCCAGGCGCATCCCAACGAACAGCTGGTGCATGCCGAAGGCACGCCGGGCATGGTCATGGCGGTGTTCACCCTGCCCAGCTACCCGCTGGTGTTCAAGCTGATCCGCGACCGTTTCGCCTATCCGAAGACGATGAGCCGCGAGGAAGTGGAGGAGAAGTACGCGCTGGTGTTCAACCTCGATCGCGTCGGCCGCCTGCTCGACGCGCAGCCGTACCGCTCGCTGCGTTTCCCGCGCACGCGTTTCGCGCCGGCGCTGCTGAAAGAGTTGATGGAGGGCTGCGCGCGCAGCCTGCGCGAGGATGGCGACGACCTGATCGTCGAGCTGTGCTACGTGCAGCGGCGCCTGCGCCCGTTGAACCTGTACCTGCGCGAGCAGGGCGCGGAGGCCGCGCGCGAGGCCGCGCTGGACTACGCGCAGGCGATCAAGGACATGGCCCGCAACAACATCTTCCCCGGCGACATGCTGCTGAAGAACTTCGGCGTGTCGCGGCAGGGCCGGGCGGTGTTCTACGACTACGACGAACTGTGCCTGGTCACCGACTGCAACTTCCGCGACTGGCCGCAGCCGCGCAACGAGGAAGAGGCGATGTCCGCCGAACCCTGGTTCCACGTCGCCCCGCGCGATGTGTTCCCGGAGCGCTTCGCGATGTTCATGGGCCTGCCCGCGGCTTCGCTGGAGGCAGTGCGCCACGCACACGGCGAGCTGTTCGATCCGCAGTGGTGGCGCGACCTGCAGGCGCGGCTGCGCGAGGACGACTATCCGGACGCGCCGCCTTACCCGGACGCGCTGCGCCTGGCCTGAGTTGCCGGCGGGCCGCCAGTGCGTTGTAATCGGCGCCTCATCTCAGGCAAAGGAATGCGCGATGCACCGTCGATCCCTCCGTTCGTGGTGGCGCTGGAGCGCCGTGCTCTCGCTGCTGCTGGCGTTCGCCGCCGTGGCCGCCGACGGGGCGGGTCCCGGCGCGGTGCGCAAGCAGATCGAGAGCAGCATGCTGGTGAGCGGCACCATCGACATCGAGCCCAGCGGCACGGTGTCGGCGCTGGCGCTGGATCAGCAGGAGCGCCTGCCCGAGGGCGTGGTCGGCTTCGTCCGCAACAGCGTGATGCAGTGGAAGTTCGAGCCGGGCATGCGCGATGGCAAGCCGGTGCCGGCGCGCGCGCCGATGACCCTGCGACTGGTCGCCAAACGCCTGCAAGGCGACGACTATCAGATCGAGATCCGCAGTGCCGACTTTACCCGCTACGATCCGAGCGATCACAGCGTGGTGACCGCGATTCAGATGAAGCCGCCGGCCTATCCGCAAGCGGCCTACAGCGTCGGTGCCGCGGGCTCGGCGTATCTGGTGCTCAAGGTGGGCCGCGATGGCCGCGTGGCCGATGCCGTTGTCGAGCAGGTCAATTTGCGCGTGGTGGCGTCCGAGCAGCAGATGCAGCAACTGCGCGACCTGCTGGGCAAGAGCGCGCTCGGCGCGGCGCGCAAGTGGACCTTCCGCCCGCCGAGCGAAGGCAAGCACGTGGATGCGCCGTACTGGAACGTGCGCGTGCCAGTCGATTACGCGCTGCTCGACCAGCCCCGCCAGGGTGCGCCGTCGGCTTACGGCCGCTGGATGAGCTACGTGCCTGGCCCGCGCCAGCGCGCGCCGTGGAGTGCCGACGAGGATGCTGCCGGCTTCTCGCCGGACCTGCTGCCGGCCGGTGGCGTGTACATGGCCGGCAACGGCGGCCCGCGCCTGCTGACGCCGCTGCAGGGCGGTTGATCGGCGACGGTGTTCGCCCGGTCTTACAGGCCGGGCTGCCCCGCGTAGACCACCCGCCGACGTTAGCGTGCCGCGCGGCGATCGCCGTCGCGGCGCCGGGTCGAGACGACCAGCACCGCCAGCAATAGCGCGGCCAGCAGCAGCGACGCGCCGACCGTAACCAGGTCCAGCCCGCCTTTGCCGGCTGGCTTGCTGAGCAGATCGCCGAGAGTCGCGCCGAACGGGCGGGTCAGCACGAACGCCGCCCAGAACAGCGCCGTGCGCGAGACCCGGGTGAACGCATAGGCCAGCGCGATCGCCGCCAGCAGCGCCGCGATCAGCAGCGCGCCGCCAGCGAAGCCCAGCCCCGAACTGTCGGCCAGGTAATCGCCCAGCGCGGTACCCAGGGTGTTGGAGACCAGGATCGCCAGCCAGTAGAAGACCTCGGCGCGGCCGCTGCCGATCCGCTCGACCGACAGGCTGCGTTCGCACAGCCACCACGTCGCCAGTACCGCGACCAGCAGACTCACCAGCAGCAGCGCGCCCTGCGCGTAGCCCAGGCCCAGGCTGCGGTCCATGTAGTCCGACAGCGTGGTGCCGGCGGTGCTGGTGGTCAGGATCACCCACCAGTAGCGCCATGGCTGGAAGTTGCGAGCGTGCAGTTGCGCCCACAGCGAGACCAGGAAGACCGCCAGCAGCAGCACGCTGCTCAGCGCATAGCCGACATCCAGGGTCATCGACAGCAGATCGCCGCCGGTCTCGCCCAGGGTGGTGGCGCAGATCTTCATCACCCAGAAACCGAGAGTGACCGGGGCGACCTTGCTGACGGCGGTGTCGGCGTTGACGGGCATGGCGGCGGGCGCGGCGGGGCGAATGCCGCCCATCTCACTCGCGCCCACGTCGAAAGACCGTCGGACCCTGTATCGGCACGTCACCGGGCATGACCGATGGCCACAAACGCGAACGCCCCGCCGAAGCGGGGCGTTGCGGTCGAAGCGGCGCTGGACTCAGCGCTTCATCGAACCGAAGAACTCGTCGTTGGACTTGGTGTTCTTCATCTTGTCCAGCAGGAATTCCATCGCCGCGATCTCGTCCATCGGATGCAGCAGTTTGCGCAGGATCCATATCTTCTGCAGCAGTTCCGGCTCGATCAGCAGGTCCTCGCGGCGGGTGCCGGAGCGGTTGATGTCGATGGCCGGATACACGCGCTTCTCGGCGATACGGCGGTTCAGGTGCACTTCGCTGTTGCCGGTGCCCTTGAACTCTTCGTAGATCACCTCGTCCATCTTGCTGCCGGTCTCGACCAGCGCGGTGGCGATGATGGTCAGCGAGCCGCCTTCCTCGACGTTGCGCGCCGCGCCGAAGAAGCGCTTCGGGCGGTGCAGGGCGTTGGCGTCGACGCCGCCGCTGAGCACCTTGCCGGAGGACGGCACCACGTTGTTGTAGGCGCGGGCCAGGCGGGTGATCGAGTCGAGCAGGATCACCACGTCCTTCTTGTGTTCGACCAGGCGCTTGGCGCGCTCGATCACCATTTCGGCGACCTGCACGTGGCGCGCGGCCGGCTCGTCGAAGGTCGAGGAAATGACCTCGCCGCGCACGGTGCGCTGCATTTCGGTCACTTCTTCCGGGCGCTCGTCGATCAGCAGCACGATCAGGTGCACGTCCGGATGGTTGGTGGTGATCGCCGTGGCCACCTGCTGCATCAGCATGGTCTTGCCGGCCTTCGGCGGGGACACGATCAGCGCGCGCTGACCCTTGCCCTGCGGCGCCATCAGGTCGAGGATGCGGCCGGAGATGTCTTCCGAGGAACCGTTGCCGCGCTCCAGGGTGAAGCGCTTGCGCGGGAACAGCGCGGTCAGGTTCTCGAACAGGACCTTGTTCTTGCTCGCTTCCAGCGGTTCGCCGTTGATGGTGTCGACGATCGACAGCGCGAAGTAGCGCTCGCCGTCCTTCGGGAAGCGGATGCGGCCGGACAGGTGGTCGCCGGTGCGCAGGTTGAAGCGGCGGATCTGGCTGGGCGAGATGTAGGTGTCGTCCGGGCCGGCCAGGTAGCTGGCCTCGGCCGCGCGCAGGAAGCCGAAGCCGTCCGGCAGGATTTCCAGCACGCCGTCGGCGGCGACGCCTTCGCCGTGGCGGGTCAGCACCTTCAGCAGGGCGAAGATCACATCTTGCTTGCGCGCGCGGGCCACGCCGTCCTGGATGTTGAGCTGCTCGGCGATGTCCAGCAGTTTCTGCGCCGGCATCTTCTTCAGATCGCTCAGCGAATAGATCGGGAAGCCTTCCGGCACGCTGGCGTGCGGGCGCGGCACGAACGGCTCGTTGCCGCCGTTGTCGCTGGGCAGGCCGTTGTCCTGGAAGCGGTCGCCGCCGCGCTGGTTGCGGTCGCGGTCGCGGCGATTGCGGAAGCGATCGCGGCGGTTGCCCTGCTGGTTGTTCTGGTTGTTCTGGTTCTGATTGTTGAAGCGGTTGTTGTTGCCGCCGTCGCGCGGCTCACGGCCTTCGCGCGGCTCGCCGCCTTCGGACGCCTGGCCGCCGCCGCCCTGCTGGGCCGGCGCGTCGCCGCCA
>NZ_AQOI01000021.1:0-5792 GCF_000364665.1 Xanthomonas sp. SHU 199 | reverse complement strand
GTTGACGTGCGGCTTGGTGCGCTCGAACTTACCCTTGGCCATGGCTGCTTCTTCTCGGTGATCGTAGAAAGATTTGACGACTGAATATGGTGCTCACGAAAGGAATCGAACCTTCGACCTCCTCCTTACCAAGGAGGTGCTCTACCGACTGAGCTACGTGAGCGTTGTTCTATTGTGACACAAGCGCGTTCAATGGAGCGGGAGACGGGAATCGAACCCGCACCATCAGCTTGGAAGGCTGAGGTTCTACCGTTGAACTACTCCCGCTACGGGATGCCGCACTGCCACAACAAAATAACTGGTGGAGGGAGGTGGATTCGAACCACCGAAGGCGTAAGCCAGCAGATTTACAGTCTGCCCCCGTTGGCCGCTTGGGTATCCCTCCAACTTACCCACTCGAACCCGGCTGCGAAGCCGAAATCAGAGAGGGGTGAAACAGCCCGCTATTCTTCCCTGACATCCCCGCCTTGTCAACAGTATTTTGACGCGATGTCGCAGGAAATCGTCGTTGCCCGCGCGCGCCCGGCCAGGACACGCGCACGCATCAGACGTTGAAGCGGAAATGCAGGATATCGCCTTCCTGCACGCGGTACTCCTTGCCCTCCAGACGCAGGCGCCCGGCTTCCTTGGCGCCGGCCTCGCCCTTGTACTTGATGAAGTCGTCGTAGGCGATGGTTTCGGCGCGGATGAAGCCCTTCTCGAAGTCGGTGTGGATCACCGCCGCGGCCTGCGGTGCGGTCGACCCGGCCTTGACCGTCCAGGCGCGCACTTCCTTCACGCCAGCGGTGAAGTAGGTCTGCAGCCCCAGCAGGGTGTAGCCGGCGCGGATCACCCGGTTCAGGCCCGGCTCGCTCAGGCCCAGATCGGCCAGGAACGCATCGCGGTCGGCGTCGTCCAGCTGCGACAGCTCTTCCTCGATCGCCGCCGACACCGGGACCACCTCGGCGCCCTCGGCGGCAGCATGCGCGCGCACCGCGTCCAGGTGCGGATTGTTCTCGAAGCCGTCTTCCAGCACGTTGGCGATGTACATCACCGGCTTGAGGGTGAGCAGGAACAGGTCGCGCACCAGCGCCTTCTCTTCCTCGTCCAGCCCGGCGTTGCGCCCGGCCTTGCCCTCGGCCAGCGCGGCCTGCAGCTTGGCCAGCACCGGCTTGCGCGCCGCCGCGTCCTTGTCGCCACCCTTGGCCGAACGCTCGGCGCGGTTGAGCGCCTTCTCGACGCTGTCCAGGTCGGCCAGGGCCAGTTCGGTGTCGATGGTCTCGATATCGGAAACCGGATCGACCTTGTTGTTCACATGGATGATGTCGCCATGCTCGAAGCAGCGCACCACGTGGGTGATCGCATCGACCTCGCGGATGTGCGCCAGGAACTTGTTGCCCAGGCCCTCACCGCTGGCCGCACCGGCGACCAGGCCGGCGATGTCGACGAACTCGACCGCGGTCGGCACGACCTTCTGCGGATTGATGATCGCCGCCAGCGCGTTCAGGCGCGGATCCGGCACCGGCACCACGCCCACGTTCGGCTCGATGGTGCAGAACGGAAAATTGGCCGCAGCGATGCCCGCCTTGGTCAGCGCATTGAACAGGGTCGACTTGCCGACGTTGGGCAGGCCGACGATGCCGCATTTGATGCCCATGTGTGTAATCCGGGAATGGAGAATCGGGAATAGGGAATCGGAAAGCATAGCCGCCTTTCCATTCCCCATTCCCCATTCCCTATTTCCCCTGCGTATGCAACCGCTTCATCGCCTCGTTGAAATCGCCCTGCACAGCCAGCGGCAGCACGTCGATGGCGTCGTCGATGGCGCGATCGATGAGCACCTGGTCGTCCTTGCCGGCGCGCCCCAGCACCCACGGCACCACCTTGTCCTTGTGGCCGGGATGGCCGATGCCGATGCGCAGGCGGTGGAAGCCGGCGTGCCCGAGCAGGCGGATGGTATCGCGCAGTCCGTTCTGGCCGCCGTGGCCGCCGTCGAACTTGAGCCGCGCCGTGCCTGGCGCCAGGTCCAACTCGTCGTGCGCCAGCAGCGCCTGCGCCGGTTCGATCTTCCAGAAGCGCAAGGCGGCCGTCACCGACTTGCCGCTGAGGTTCATGAAGGTGGCCGGCTTCAGCAGCCACACCGACTGCCCCGCGACCTCGACCTTGGCGGTCTCGCCGAACAGCTTGGCGTCCACGCTCCAGCGCGCGCCGGCCCGCTCGGCCAACGCGTCGACAAAACGAAACCCGGCGTTGTGCCGGGTATTCGCGTGTTCGGCGCCGGGGTTGCCCAGGCCGACGATCAGACGCAGACCAGTCATGCGCAATGCATCGCCGCGGCGTCCGGACCGATGGCCCGGACGCCGCGCAGGCGATTACTTGCCGTCCTTCTTGGCCGGCTCGGCGGCGGCCGCCGCGTCGGTGGCTTCCGGCTCTTCCTCGACACGGCCGTGCTTGGCGATGACCACCGCCACGTCGTGCTCCTTGCCCAGCTTCAGTTCCGGCAGCTCGACGCCGGCCGGCAGCTTCAGGTCCGACAGGTGGATCACGTCGCCGACCGACAGCGCGGCCAGGTCGACTTCGACGAACTCCGGCAGGTCCTTCGGCAGGCACACGACCTGGATTTCGTTCAGCTCGTGGGTGACGACCACTTCGGCCGACTTGCCGGCCGGGGACACGTCCTCGTTGATGAAGTGCAGCGGCACCGAGGCATGCAGGGCCTCGTTGTCGTTCACGCGCTGGAAGTCGATGTGCATGATCAGCTGCTTGAACGGGTGACGCTGCATATCGCGCAGCAGCACCTTCTGCACGTCGCCATTCAGGCTCAGGCTGAGGATGGACGAATAGAACCAGTCGTTCTGGCTGGCCAGCCAGACTTCGTTGTGGTCGAGCTGGATGTTGACCGGCTTCAGATCGCCACCGTAGACGATCGCCGGGATCAGGCCGTCGCGACGGAGGCGGCGGCTCGCACCCTTGCCCTCGACTTCGCGGCGCTGAACCTTGATTTCATGCGTGGTTGCCATTTGCGTTTACTACCTTGGTTGAATGAACCGCCTCGCGGCGGTTTTGATGACTCTTCCGCGACCAGAAGAGTCTGTGAAGCCGGGAGTGGGGAACCGGGAATGGGGAATCGCAACAGCGCAATGCCGCGCTTCGCCCATTCCCTATTCCCGATTCCCCATTCCCAGCCTTTAATCCACGTACAACGAGCTCACCGACTCGCCGAAGGCGATGCGGCGGATGGTTTCGGCCAGCAGCTCGGCGACGCTGAGCTGGCGGATCTTGCCGCAGGCGCGGGCGGCCTCCGACAGCGGAATCGTGTCGGTGACCACCAGTTCGTCCAGCTGCGAATTGCTGATGTTGCTCACCGCCGGGCCGGACAGCACGGCGTGCGTGCAGTACGCGGCGACCTTCAGGGCGCCCCGCTCCTTCAGCGCGGCCGCGGCGGCGCACAGGGTGCCGGCGGTGTCGACGATGTCGTCGACCAGCACGCAGGTCTTGCCCTCGACGTCGCCGATGATGTTCATCACCGTGGACACGTTGGCGCGCGGACGGCGCTTGTCGATGATCGCCAGGTCCGCATCGTCCAGGCGCTTGGCCACCGCACGGGCACGGACCACGCCACCCACGTCCGGCGAGACCACGATCAGGTTGTCGGTGCCGTAGGCGCGCCAGATGTCGGCCAGCAGCAGCGGCGAGGCGTAGACGTTGTCGACCGGGATGTCGAAGAAACCCTGGATCTGGTCGGCGTGCAGGTCGACGGTCAGCACGCGGTCGGCGTTGACCGCGCTGAACATCTTCGCCGCGACCTTGGCGGTGATCGGCACGCGCGAGGAGCGCATGCGCCGGTCCTGCCGCGAGTAGCCGAAGTACGGCACCACCGCGGTGACGCTGGCGGCGCTGGCGCGCTTGAGCGCGTCGATGATCACCAGCAGCTCCATCAGGTTCTCTGCGCTGGGCGCGCAGGTCGGCTGGATCACGAACACTTCCTGCCGGCGGACGTTCTCCTCGATCTCCACCTGCACTTCGCCATCGGAGAAGCTGGAGACCATCGCCTTGCCGGGGCGCACGCCCAGCTCGCGGCAGATGCTTTTGGCCAGGGGCTTGTTGGCGTTGCCGGAGAACACCAGCAGGTTGCGTTGGTCTTGCATGAGGGGTCTCTCGGGTGGCTGCAAAGAGCGTGTGGCGACGATAACGATGTGAATCGGGAAGCCAGGAGGAGCGATGCTTCTACCTGTTGAACCCCCGCACATGGATGTGCGGGCTTTTGCGAGGGACTCGCATAATGGCAGGGGCGGTAGGATTCGAACCTACGAATGCCAGGATCAAAACCTGGTGCCTTGGGCCTCTTGGCGACGCCCCTGCGTAAACCTGTGTCAAGCCTCCAGCGCGTCGAGCAGCGGCGAACGCGGAACACCACCTGCCACCCAGGCGCGCATCCCGTCCGGCAAGTCCGCCAGCGCGCGCACGGCGGCAGCGCGATCGGCGAACTCGACGAAACAACCGCTCCCCGACCCGGTCAGGCGTGGCGTACCGATCCGGGCCAGCGCCTGGAACGTGGCCTGGACGGCCGGTTCGCGGCGAAGCAGGACCGGCTCGAACGCATTGCCGAGCAGGAAACCTGAAACGAAGTCCGCTATTTTCGCGGGCGCAGCATCCCGCGTCAAATCCGGGGACTGGAACAGGGCCGCGGTGGGCACGTGCACCCCCGGATCGGCCAGGACATACCAGGCCGGCGGCAGCGCCAGCGCGGTCAATCGCTCACCCACGCCCTCGGCCCAGGCGTCGCGCCCGCGCACGAACACCGGCACGTCCGCGCCCAGCGACAGGCCGAGGCCAGCCAGGGCGTCCTCGTCCAGCCCGGCGCCCCACAGGGCATTAAGCGCCACCAGCGCGGTCGCCGCATCGGACGAACCGCCACCGAAGCCGCCACCGGCCGGAATGCGTTTTTCGACGCGGATATCCACTCCTTGGGCGATATTTGCCGATTTTTGCAGCAGGCGCGCGGCACGCACCAGCAGATCGTCGGCCTCGGCGACGCCGGCCACGGACGGACCGATCCGCGCCACCACCCCGTCCGCACGCGGCCGCAGGTGCACCGTATCGCCCCAGTCCAGCAGGCGGAACACGGTCTGCAACTGGTGGTAGCCGTCCGGCCGGCGGCCGGTGATCTGCAGGAACAGGTTCAGCTTCGCCGGGGCCGGCCAGGACGACCAGCCCCCGTCGGTGCCCCCGCTCATGGCGCAGGCACGGTCCAGGCGTCGACCAGCAGGCGCACCTTGGCGTCGCCGTTGCGCGCCTCGATGCGCCGCGGCAGCGCCGGACGGCCGTCGCTGGGCGGATACCAGTCCTGGAATTCGATGTCCCAACCCATCTGCCGCAGCGTATGCGGCCGGCCCTGCGCGTCGTAGTCGACCCGCTCCGGCGCCTGCGCGTCGGTCGCCACCAACCCGCGCACCCAGTCCGGCAGCAGGTTGACCGGGATCTCCCAGCCGGTCGCCTCCAGCAGCAGCTGTTCGGCGTTCTCGCCGTCGCGCGGACCGCCCTCCAGCCCCTCCAGGCGGCCGGCCTCGGAGTGGCTGTCGCCGGTCAGGCGCCAGCTCTGCCGGGTCACCGGCGCGCTGAGTTGCACCTCGTACTGGCGCTGCCGCTGGGTCCAGTCGATGCGGCCGCTGCCGCCGTTGCGCCCCTTGGTGATCGCCACCCGCCCCTGGAACGACCAGTCCGGATGCGCCCGCAGCCATTGCGCGCGCGCGGCCTCGGCCTGCTGCGCAGCGGCGTCGGGGGCGGCGACGGCGACCGGCGACGGGGTGCGA
>NZ_AQOI01000020.1:0-8572 GCF_000364665.1 Xanthomonas sp. SHU 199 | reverse complement strand
GGGCGCCAATGCCGGTGGCAACGGCGCAGGCAACGTCGCCGATGCCCAGGGCGGTGCTGGCGCCGCAAGCCAGGGTGCCGGCCAGCGCGGCGGTGCCCCGGGCGATGTGGCGATGGAGCAGGTGCTGCGCAACGGTGCCGGCGTGAGCCTCGCTACCGGTGGCGAGACCCTGGCGCAGCCTGAAGTGGCGGTGCTGACGGTGTTCGACGGCGAAGGCCGTGCGCTTGGCCGCCTGCGGGTGGAAGACCTGGGCAGCAGCCTGGCGCTGCACCCGCTGGACGGCAGCGCGCCGACCGCGCCGAACCTGCAGCAGAATGTCCGCGCCAGCGCCCAGACCAGCGTGGCCGTCGATGCGGACGAGAACGCTACGCTGCGCCTGTCCCTGCTGGAAGACGGCACGCTCCACGTGGTGGCGCCGCGTTCGGCCGCACGCATGGACCGCGAAACGCTCAGCGCCTACGCGCTCGGCGCGCTGAAACAGCAGGCGGGCGTGTCGGTGCAGCAGGTGCGCGCGCTGGTGCTGAGCTTCGTCGACTGACGCAGTGGCGAGGGACGCAGGGGTGGCTGCCGCCTCTGCGTCCCGGCGGCCTGGCTGATCGGGGGAAAGGCCAGGCCGGGTTCGACCGTCTCGGCGCGGGTGATGCGCCTGAGGCGGAGGCAGCGGCGTCCGCGGTGCGATGGTGGCAAGCGCGGAGCACCCTTGCGGTGAGATCAAGGTCATCGCCTCGCCATCGTCGCGCCGCGGACGCGCCACATTCTGGAGGTGTGATTGCCTGATGCATGCAGGGTGCGACACAGCGCGACCCTGCGTCGCACAGGCCCTCATGCGGGAGTGTGCTCTGGCAACCTTGTGGGTGGGAGGCTGCCGCCGCCGTTCCGGCGCGTGTGCCGCGCGGCCAGCGCGATGCTGTGCCGCCGATCGCCACCGCATCGCTGCAGTGTCGCCGCGCCGGGGCGATACGGCTATCGTATCGGGATGCCGAGCGCTTCCCCACTTCCCTTTCGACGCAAACGGCGTGTTGCTTGCGCGGCGATGGCGTTGTTGGCCGCTGGCTGTCGGCGTCGCTGGCGGTAGTTGCGGTGTCGCACGCATGATCGCGACGAGCAGTTCGCGCACGCCCTTGCCAAAGCCGGCTGTCCGCCGGCTCGGCGCGGACGACGCGCTGGCCTATCTGCGGGTGGGCGAGGGTGCGCCGGTGCTGCTGGTGCATGGGGCCCTGTGCGACTACCGCTACTGGGCGCCACAGCTGCGCGGCCTGGCCGACCGCTTCCAGCTCAGCGCGCTGAGCCTGGGCCAGTACTACCCGCGGCTGCCGTCGGCGTCGCGGCATGCGTTCGGCTGGCGCTGGCATGCGCAGCAGCTCGTCGCCTTCATCGCCGAGGAAGCGCGGCCGGTGCATCTGGTCGGTCATTCCCGTGGTGCCGCCGTGGCCTGGCAGGCGGCGCTGTTGCAGCCGGATGCCATCGCCAGCCTGACCCTGTTCGATCCGGGTGGCCCGCAGCGGCAGGGCCTGCCGGCCGACGTTCAGACGGTCCGCGCGCAAGCGATCGCGTTGCTGCAAGCTGGCCAGGTGGAGGCCGGCCTGGAATGCTTCGTCGATTCGGTCAGCCAGCCCGGCGCCTGGGCGCGCAGCAGCGCGAGCTTTCGGCAGATGGTGCGCGACAACGCGCAGACCCTGGTGCCGCAGATTGCGGACATGCTGCCGGCGTACCGGCCCGAGCAGGCCGCTGCCCTGGCGATGCCGGTGTTGCTGGTCGCCGGCGAACGCAGCCCGGCCCAGTACCGCGACAACGCCGCCGCGTTGGCGGCCTGGCTGCCGCAGGCGCGCCATGAGGTGCTGGGCGGGGCGTCGCACGGCATGACATTTACTCATGCGAGGCGGTGCAATGCCTTGATCGCCGAGTGGGTGGACGCTGCGGCGAGGAGCTGAGCGCGTACGGCAGAGTGCTGCGCTCAGCGGGCACGACTGGGTGCAGACTGGATGCGGCGCACGCCGGCTGCGGCTTGGCGTCACCCTGCCAGGCGGCGTACCCCGGGTGGCGTCGGACCCACGGCGCTCGCCGTTGGCTCGCCACGATCCAGTTGCCGGTACGCGATGGCCTCGGTCAGATGCGCGGTGGCGATGCGCTCGCTGGCGTCCAGGTCGGCGATGGTGCGGGCCACGCGCAGGATCCGATGCAGCGAGCGCGCCGACAGTCGCAGGCGCTCGATGGCCTGTTCCAGCAGCGCCTCGTCGCGCGGTTGCAGGCGGCAGTCGCGCAGGGTTTCGCTGTGGCCGAGTTGGCCGTTGGGCCGGCCGGCGCGGGCCTGCTGGCGTTGCCGCGCCTGCTCCACGCGCTCGCGCACGACGGCGCTGGCTTCGCCGGGCGGCGCATCGGCGCGCAGCGCCTGTGGCGGCAGCCGCGGCACTTCCACGTGCAGGTCGATGCGGTCCAGCAGTGGGCCGGAGATGCGCGCGCGGTAGCGCCGCACCGCGTCCTCGCTGCAGCGACAGCGGCCGCTGGGGTCGCCGGCCCAGCCGCAGGGGCAGGGATTCATTCTAGGAACCTACAAAAAACGTAATTTGAGTGTTGACCGACTGACTCCTGCCTCCTAAAAGGAAATCTAACTGCGGGGGAGTGGCTTGAATGCGGGCACTGTTTCCTGATCCAGAGTTGATGCGCGAGCGAGGCTTCCAGTCCATCGCTCATGTACCATTTTTGCTGGACGACGATTGTAAGTATCTGGATGGAGCTAGCCGGTATTTGCGTGAACGCGCTTTGCTCGAGTGGCTGCCTGAGCAAGCATTCTCTGCGACCGCAGCTCAGCCACGCCGGCGACTGAGCTATCCCACTGTTGACTCGTTACGTTCCATGGCCGATCGGCTTAAGAACTTCCTAGAGTGGTGTGCCTGGAAGAAATTAGACTGGCGGTATGCGGACTACACAAGGCATGTCGTTGGCGGCTATCAGACTGCCATGTCAACCGGGGACTGGAGTCGCTACGGAACGCCGCTCGCGGGGAAAACCATCAATGCGCGTGCGAGCGAGGCGACCCTCTTTTTGGCTTGGGCGGAGCAAACAGGGCTCAGAGCAAAGGACGCGGCTCCGTTTCGTGTGCCTACTTGGCGGTCAAAACGGAATACATCCAGTAGTGCTCTCAGGTCCAATGCCGATGCTGCTGTCTTAACGCGTGCAGGAGAGGTTCCGGAGAGGCCGCCCCTCTTTGTACTCCCCACGCCTGAGCAAGTCGGAACGTGGCTCCGGCGTGTCTACGTCATGCGGGGCCAAGTCAAGGGGCTTTGCTGCGAATTGATACTAGAAACGGGCATCCGGATCCGGGAGTGCGTACGCTGGCGTGCCGACTATCTGCCATTAGATCGCGACCAGTGGCATGTTCGTGGCGGAAAGGTTCTGATTTGCCTGCGTGCGGGAACCAAGGGCCGGCGGGCGAGCCCCACTGCTATTGATGGTCCTGCCAGGTGGATAGCTCTTCCGATCGGTCTGGCCGAGCGCCTTCATAGCTACCGACAGAGGGAGCGCCCTTCTCAATATGCGCGTTGGATACGCGCTGCCAAGACACCTGAGGAACGCGCGCGCCGTAAGATACAAGGTTTTCCTCCTGAATTGTTTCTCGGTGAGCGCTCCAATCGACCTTTCAGCACGCGCATGCTGCGCCGTGCATGGAGCGAAACGCCAAGCTACATTGAGGATTGGCATCCACACCTTGGCAGGCACTACTTTGCCTGCCACAAGTTGATCGACATCACGCTGAAGAAGATCAAGGCGGCAGGTCGCGAGCTGGGGCAGCTCAACTCAGACTGGCTCATGGGTTCTCTGTTGAGCGATATCACGACGGTTCTGCGCCCCCAGCTCGGTCACGTGTCGGATTCGACCACAAACGACTATCTCGCTTGGCTTCATGACTGGTTCGAATCCAGCGCTGGCCTAGGAGCGCAACGTTGGCAGGACTACCTGGAGGAAGGAGACGTGCGTGTTTGAGGAAACAAGCAAGCCAACCGGGCAGACTTTCCAACTTCTCTGCCGCCACCCAGACTACGTGGGCACAAAGGTCGACTTTAGCGAATTCGCCGAAGGCGCCCCGGAGGTCGTTCCGAACAACGTGGCGAAGAAGTGGTTGGGCGGCTTTCGCGGGAGGCCAACGCTTGCCGCCGAGCTTGCGCCCGCCCTCAACCTAGATATTGGGCATTGCAAGCCACGCCATATGGCGCGCCGTCTAATGTCTTTTAGGGGCTTTTGGCGAATGCTTGATCAACTGGAGCGCGATGGGCTTGCTTCAATAGATTCGTTGGCCGACCTCTCCACGTACCACGGAACGCAGTGGCTCCGCTGGAAGCATCCGCCGAACGCTTCAGACTATGCGACGGTCCGAGGCATCCTGGAAACGGCGCGTGAACTGGCCGAAATGGAGCCGCTCGCTTGGATGACCAGAAGGAGCACTAAGCAAAAGCTAGGGGATGTGGCAACGCCAGAGCAAGCTCATCAGGTTTACTTGGCACTGAAGCGAAGAGTGTACGACGTTTATGGCCGGTGGCGAGATGCTGATCTAATGGCGCAATGTGGACGGAATCTTCTGGATATTCCTCCGAGCGACCGCATTCCCCCTTCCTGGGTGTCGGCTGCCGACTTGCATACAACCTACCGAGCATTGGTTGCGAGGACTGGCAATCCCATGCCGTCTTGCCAAGATTTGATCGAAGCAATGGGCTATTCGGCCTCGCGGAAGAACGGATCGCCTCGTCCTTTAAGTGATGTTTTCTTCAAAGCTAAGGTTGGCGTTCGGGAGTTATGGCAGGGCCTCTATCCCGACTTGTTGACCGTTCAGCACTTCTTCCACCTCTTCCTGATTCAAACAGGTTGGAATGTGCAAGTGGCATTGGATCTAGATGTATCTGGTCCTGGCTGGGCTGTACAGATCGGTGATTTGGGTTCGGACATCTATCGGATCAGTAGCTTCAAAGTGCGATCAGGAACCTGGCAGCGAACGATTAGCCGGGGTAAGCCTACCCATTCACCCTACCAGCTCATCAAGCGATTGACCGAGCGCACGGCGCCGCTGAGAAAGGTGGCCGTCGCTGGGGTGTTGGATTGCGCTGTACCCACCATTGCGCAGCGATCGCCATGGCTTCATTTTGGCCACAGTCGGGAGCCATCGCTATGCGCATTGGATGACAAGACGTACTTGCGTGAACACAGAGAGAGCGGGAATTACCTGAAGCGCTTAGCGAATGAGATCAACCAAGCCGCTGCGCACGATACAGATGCGGCCAACAAAGTTGAGCCAAGAGAAGGTGGCACGTCTCCTGTGTTGGTCCCAAATGATATAAAGGCTAGTGATTTCCGGGACATCTTCATCGGGAACGAGTTCCTACAGTCCGGCTACAACTTGGTCATTGCCAAGCTGGCAGCCGGACACACCAGCATGGCGTCGGTACGCCGATACCTCTTCACCCGCGCGTGGCGCCGCCACGGCGAAGGCTCGGTCCGCCGCCTGATGGACCATCTCTGGGGCGAGATCGAGGTGCACCGGGTATGCGATCCAGCGATGCTGCGTGCTCTTTGCGACCGCGGTGTTGTTACTGACGAGCAGCGCGAAAGATGGGCGAGGGGGAAGGACAAAACTTATTTGGGTATGGGTTGTGTCAGTCCGCGGCACCCGCCTAAGCACATCGATCCGACTCACGCTGCAGGCGAAATTTGCCGGAATCAGCAAAGATGCACCCTATGCGAGCACGGGATCGTAATGCCAGAAAGCTTGCCTGACTTGTGCAAACGCCTCGCGGAGCTAGACGCACTACGTGCGCGGATGTCGCTGTCGGTGTGGAGGCGGGCGGACAGCCTTCAGGTAGAGCGGGATGCGCTCATACAGACGCTTGCGCAATTCGATCCAGTATCGGTGGAAGAACAAGTGCGGTTCTGGGAGGTGGAGATCAAGCAAGGACGCCACGATGTCCTTGAGTGGGATGGCATCCATGAAATTTGATCAACGCTTCTCCTCCAACGATCAGGAAGAGCGGCGCTCAGAGGTGCTCGCCACTCTGGGCGATCTATCGACCATCCAGACCATGGGGCGCGACGAACTTCTGAAACTTCAGTCCGCACTAGGCTTTGGCGCCACATGGGGGGTGATTGAAGTTCCAAAGCACTTCATGCCCTCAGGGGGTTCTCAAAGGACTTCCAGGCGCGTGTTCGACTTTAGGCTCGTGGCAGCCAACGAAGATGCGGCAATCATGGCGGTGACCCGAGTTGCTGTCTTGCGATGGCTGGTACCCATTGGGCAAACGTCTAGACCCTGTACCGCTTCCACGCTGGCGGCAGATATGTCCATGCTGCGTCGTGTGCTTGCAGCAGCGATCGCCAAACCGGTCGCAGATCCGTCTCGGATATGGTCAAGGTTGAGCGCTGACGATCTCTATGCGATTGCTCCGCATACAGGGAAGCAAAACTTTGGTCGCATCTTTGAAACCCTATCTCAACGCCGATTGCTGACGGACGTCGTCGATATTCCCGCCCGTAGGCGGCTAGATCGTCTTGAGAATAGAAGGAGGGGTGAGCTCCTTCCTGTGGCTAAAGAGCACGTTGTGGCTCCCTATGTCGCATTACCTGACGTCTTCGTATCCGAGTGCGGCTGGCGATGCGTATGGATTATTAAGGTGCTTGGCCCCTTTGTCCTTAGAGCACTAAGATTAGCTCTGGAGGGAAATCCGATAGATCAGGGGATATCCAAGCACTCGGCGTTGAAGAAGTTCCGCCGGGAGGCAAAGAAGCGACTGAAGGCCTTTGAGTGGTTTGACTCCGCGGGTGACGCGGTAGCTCCGCCCTTTGAGCTCAATCTCAAGAGCTTAGATGAAAAAGGGCATTGGAAGTCTGGTCAATCATTGAAGTGGCCACCTAAGTCTTTACCCGATCTGTGGAGACTAGCTTGGCTTATCCAAGCGGCCCATGCCTTCGTTGCGGGACTCAGCGGCGGCCCCCGGGAGGGTGAGCTTCTGAGTCTGACCAAGAATTCACTGATTGAGAACGCCGATGGATGGCGGTTGCGCGGCAAGACCTACAAGTTGGTTTTTCGAGATGATGGGGAGGTTCGTGACTGGCCAGCACCTCGAATGTGCGTCGTCTCGATCGAGCAGCAGGCCAAGCTGGCTCGCGTAGCAGAAGACGCAGCACGCGCTTTGGGGCACGATACAGTAGGTCCGCAGCTTTGGGTGTTGCTACCGACCAGCGACTATACGACCTCCGGATCGCCTCTTAATAGTCTGGGATCGAGCTTCAAGGGGCTTGTGCGCATACTAGGTCTTCAGCATCTCCTACCGGATGCCAGCATGCGAGAGCGCAATCTCCACCCTCATCGCCTCCGCAAGACAACGGGTCGGCTGGTCGGGCTGGCGCTAACCAATGGCCTTCAAGTGTTGATGGACCTTTACGGACACGAAGATCCCGAAATGACAGTGGCGTACCTGCTTTCGAATAAGGACATTGCCGAGGAGGCGCAGGCCGTGGCGGAGGCTCAGACGATAATGTTTGCCAAGGACGCGATCTGCAACGTGGAGAGCGCCGGTGGCAAAGCAGCACATCGCGTGCGTGAGGCCGTATCCACGTTTGCGAACTTGAGGGGAGTCAGCAAGCTTGATGCTCAGAGTATCGATGAGCTCGCTAGGGACCTCACGGAAAACGGTCGATACTGGGAGCTGGTCCGTCCTGGTGTGCTATGCACTAAGCTTCCGGGGCAGGTGGGAGCATGCAATGGGAAACAGGGGGCTCCTGATGCTTCTCACTGTAGATCGAACTGCGCTCATCGCTTAGAGGCGGCCGCGCAGAAGGAAGCCACCAATCGGGTCATCGAGCGAATTATCGGCCATCTGGAGCGAGCTCTAGAGAATGATGAGCCTCTAGTTGCAGATCGATGGCGGGGCCAGTTGCTTGCGAACTTGGGCCGTTTCGAGGAAATCCGCGAGCGATGGTCGTCGCATCCGCTGGTTGCTGAGGAGCTACTTCGGGTGAGGATCCATGACGCTTCTAAGTAACAATGCAAAGACCCGAACCGAAAGGGTTGTCACCGCACTGCGCAGGACTATGTCCAAGATCGAACTGGAGGTGGAACAGAGTGGCGGGATCTATCCCTATAACGCTGGTCGCCTTTCACAGGCCGAGCTGTGTAGAAGGGCCGGCGTAGCCAATGTCACACTGCAGAATCTAAACCACAAGAGTTCGACTCTGGTCGAGGTTAACGAGTGGCTTAAATTGGTTCGGGCGAAGATGGTCTCTGGAAGGAAGTCCGTCAGAAGGGCCGTGACAGATCGCGTAGAAAATCTCAAGCAAGAGTTTCATCAACTGGCCACAAACTACAACATCAGCAGATTGGAAGCAGCCGACCTAAACCTCGAGCTGGCGTTGGTTAGAGCAGAACTCAAGGAGGCGAGGTGCATTATCGACGAACTGGAGCGCGAAGTCTCGCAGTTGCGTATTGATATGGCAAAGGGGAAGGTGGTAAGGATGCCGCAGAAGATGGAGTGAAGATGAGCCATGACATCTGACGCTAGGCTGTATCGACATTCATTTCAGCCACATTGGG
>NZ_AQOI01000019.1:0-6094 GCF_000364665.1 Xanthomonas sp. SHU 199 | reverse complement strand
GGGCCTTGCCTGCTAGGGGGCAAGACGGTATCTGCGTCGCTGCAAGCGCGCGCCGCCCCGTGCATGCCGATAAAATGCCGGCCATGACTTCCTCTTCCGGCTTCGGCGCCCCGGCCAAGAAATCCCTTGGCCAGCACTTCCTCAGCGATCGCCACTACATCGACAGCATCGTCCGCGCGGTCGATCCCAAGCCGGGCGACCGGCTGGTGGAGATCGGTCCCGGCCAGGGTGCGATCACCTTCCCGCTGCTGCGCCGGCATGGCCGGCTGACCGTGATCGAATTCGACCGCGACCTGATCGCGCCACTGACCGCGGCGGCGGCCGACGTCGGCGAACTGACCATCCTCAACCGCGACGTGCTGTCGGTGGATTTCGCCGCCCTGGCCGAGGGCGCGCGCATCCGCCTGGTCGGCAACCTGCCCTACAACATCTCCTCGCCGATCCTGTTCCATGCGCTGGACCACGCCGCAGCGATCGCCGACATGCACTTCATGCTGCAGAAGGAAGTGGTCGACCGCATGGCCGCCGACCCGGGCAGCAAGGTCTACGGCCGGCTCAGCGTGATGCTGCAGGCGTACTGCGAGGTGACCTCGCTGTTCGTGGTGCCGCCGGGCGCGTTCCGGCCGCCGCCGAAGGTGGATTCGGCCGTAGTGCGGCTGGTGCCGCGGCCGCCGCAGACGGTGGGCATCACCGATCCCAAGCGCTTCGCCGACGTGGTCCGCGCCGCGTTCGGGCAGCGCCGCAAGACCCTGCGCAACGCCTTGAACGGCGTCTGCGATGCCGCCCAGTTCGAGGCCGCGGGCGTGCGTCCGGACGCGCGCGCCGAGCAGCTCGAGGTCGGCGACTTCGTGCGCCTGGCCAACATCGCGCACGCCTGAGCGGACGTCCCGCGCGGCGCGCGCATGCATGCGTGGTGCGAACCTCTGCGCACGCGTTGCTCCGCTCCTTGCATGTCGGCGCAGGCGTCGCCGACCTGCGCCGTAGACATGGTGATGACGGCACCGCCTCGACACCGCAACTTGACAAGCCGCACAGCACAGACCGCCACCGCGAACGACGGCACTCCTGCGCACTGCCCGCGGCAACAACAGGCCCGCACGGGTGGCGCGCGCAGGCGGCAGCCAGGGCCACTGCCACGCGCCAGCGACCTCGCGATGGAAACCGCTGACGCATCTCGCCTCAAACGGCAAAACACGCTCTAAACTGTGGGGATGAACGATGACGCCCCCTATCGGATCGAGGTCGAAGTGTCGCCCCGATTCCTCGACGACCAATCGGCGCCGGAGGACGGACGCTACACGTTCGCCTACACGATCCGCATCCACAACCGCGGCCGCGTCGCCGCGCGCCTGATCGCCCGCCACTGGGAGATCACCGACGGCAACGGCCGCATCGAACGCGTCGACGGCGACGGCGTGGTCGGCGAACAGCCGCGGCTGCGCCCGGGCGAGGATTTCCGCTACACCTCCGGGCTGGTACTGGAAACCGAGCACGGCACGATGCGCGGCCACTACGACATGGAAGCCGACGACGGCACCCATTTCATCGCCGCGATCGCGCCGTTCGTGCTGTCCGTCCCGCGGACCCTGCACTGATGGCGGTCTGGGCGATCGGCGACCTGCAGGGTTGCTACGACATCACCCAGCAGTTGCTGGAGAAGATCCGCTTCGATCCGGCGGTGGATCGGCTGTGGTTCTGCGGCGACCTGGTCAACCGCGGCGGGCAATCGCTGGAGACCCTGCGCCTGGTGCACTCGCTGCGCGAGCACAGCGTGGTGGTGCTGGGCAACCACGATCTGTCGCTGCTGGCGATCGGCGAGCGCAGCCCGGACGAACAGCGCAAGGTCAATCCGGACCTGCAACGCATCGTGCTGGCCGAGGATCGCGACGAACTGCTGACCTGGCTGCGCATGCAGAAACTGCTGCACGCCGACCGCCAGCTCGGCTGGATGATGATCCACGCCGGCCTGGCACCGAAGTGGACCACCGCGCTGGCCGAGAAGCACGCGCGCGAGGTGGAGCAGCAACTGCACGGCAACGGCTACCGCAAGCTGTTCCGCAACATGTACGGCGACCGCCCGGCCTGGTCGCCGGGCCTGACCGGCTACGACCGCTCGCGCGCGATCATCAACCTGTTCACCCGCGCCCGCTACTGCACCCCGCGCGGGCGCATCGCGATCGAGGAAAAGGGCACGCCCGGCACCCAGGCGCAGGGCCTGTATCCGTGGTTCGAGGTGCCGGGGCGGGTCGAGCGCGACCTGAAGATCGTCTGCGGACACTGGTCGACGCTGGGCCTGACCATCACCCAGGGCGTGCACGCGATCGACACCGGCGCGGTCTGGGGCGGCAAACTCACCGCCCTGCGCCTGGACAGCGAGGACCTGCAGGTCGTGCAGGTCCCCGGCCGCCCAGTGCAGGGACCGCCGCCGGCAGCGCGCACCGCCACGCCGCGGCGGCGCAGCGCGCCGAACCGTGGACAACCGGCGCCGACTGCCTCTGCTGCGCCCGAGCAGGAATAGGTCTAACGCGAGACGTTGCGGTTTCGCAGGAGCGGCTTCAGCCGCGACAGGCGTTCCCGGGAATGCGTGTCGCGGCTAGCTGCTCCTAACAATCCCGGCATGTGCGCCGGCAATCCGCCACAGCCACTGCTTACACCGCGCCCGCCCGGCGCCGGTAATCCACGAATTCGAAGGCCAGCGCATGCCGCGCATCCGCCGGATGCGCTTGCCGCGCCACCACCTCCCATTGCGCCGGATCGAACGCGGGGAAATGCGCATCGGCGCCGTCGACCACGGTGTCGACATGGGTGAGGTACAACACGTCGGCCAGCGGCAGGGTCAGGGCGAAGATGTCGCCACCGCCGATCACCGACAGCTCCGCAGCGCCGGCCGCGCGCGCCGCGTCGATCGCCGCCTGCAGCGACGCCACCGCCTGCATGTCCGCGAATGGCACCTGCCCGGAACGGGTCATCACCAGGTTCAAGCGCCCGGGCAACGCGCGCCCCAGCGACTGCGCGGTCTTGCGCCCCATCAACACCGGCTTGCCCAGGGTCAGCGCCTTGAACCGCTTCAGATCGTCCGGCAGGCGCCACGGCAAGTCGTTGTCGCGACCGATCGCATTGGCCCGATCCAGCGCCGCGATCAGGCTCAACTGCAGCGAGGTGCGCGTAGACGGCTCCAAATCCGTCCCCGCCGCCACTGCCGCCTTTTCCGATTCCCCATTCTCCATTCCCCGCTCCCCGCCACTCACACCGCCACCGGCGCCTTGATCGCCGGGTGCGGGTCGTAGCCCTCGATGGCGATGTCGTCGTAGGTGAAGGCGAACAGATCGGTCACCGCCGGATTCAGCCGCAGCTGCGGCAGCGGCCGCGGCGTGCGTGCCAGCTGTTCGCGCGCCTGTTCGAAGTGGTTGGAATACAGATGCGCATCGCCCAGCGTATGCACGAAATCGCCCACGCCCAGGCCGGTGGCCTGCGCCACCATGTGGGTCAGCAGCGCATAGCTGGCGATGTTGAACGGCACGCCCAGGAAAATGTCGCCGCTGCGCTGGTACAGCTGGCAGCTGAGCTTGCCGTCGACCACATAGAACTGGAACAGGCTGTGGCAGGGCATCAGCGCCATCTGCGGCAACTCGGCCACGTTCCAGGCGCTGATCACCAGCCGGCGCGAATCCGGATTGCGCTTGATCTCGTCCACCAGCCACTGCATCTGGTCGATCTCGCGACCGTCGGCACCGGTCCAGCGCCGCCACTGCTTGCCGTACACCGGGCCGAGTTCGCCCTGCGCGTCGGCCCACTCGTCCCAGATGCTGACCTTGTTGTCCTTGAGATAGGCGATGTTGGTCTCGCCCTTCAGGAACCACAGCAACTCGTGCACGATCGAGCGCAGGTGCAGCTTCTTGGTGGTGACCAGCGGGAAGCCGTCGTTGAGATCGAAGCGCATCTGCCAGCCGAACACGCTGCGCGTGCCGGTGCCGGTGCGGTCGGATTTCTCCGCGCCGCGCTCCAGCACGTGCTGCAGCAATTCCAGGTACTGCTTCACTTGCTCGCCTCCGGCGGCGGCACCGGCTGCAACACCGGCGCGCTGCGCGAGCGCCACAGCAGGAACAGGCCGAGCAGGATCAGCGGGATGCTCAACTGCTGGCCGCGGGTCAGCCAATGGAATGCCAGGTAGCCGAGCTGCGCATCCGGTACCCGCACGAATTCCACGGCGAAGCGGAACACGCCATAGAGCAGCGCGAACAAGCCGGACACCGCATAGCGCGCGCGCGGCTTCATCGAGAACGTCCACAGCACCACGAACATCACCAATCCTTCCAGCGCCGCTTCGTACAGTTGCGACGGATGGCGGGCATAGCGATCGAGCATGCCGGCGGCGTACTGCTGCTGCAATTGCGCGCTGCTCATCAAGCTCTCCAGCGCTGGCGCGTTGGCCACCCCGTCGGTCGCCGGCGCGTGCGGGAAGATCACGCCCCAGCCGGCGTGGGTCAACTTGCCCCACAACTCGCCGCCGACGAAATTGCCGATGCGGCCGAAGCCCAGACCCAGCGGCACCAGCGGCGCGATGAAATCGACGGTGTCGAAGAAATGCAGGCGCGCCTTGCGCGTCCACCACAGGCAGGCCGCCAGCACGCCCAGCAGGCCGCCGTGGAAGCTCATGCCGCCGTCCCACACCTTGAAGATCAGCAGCGGGTCGGCCAGGAAATCGGATAGCGCGTAGAACAGCATGTAGCCGATGCGCCCGCCCAGCACCACGCCGAGCATCGCGTAGAACAGCAGATCGGAGAAGCCGTCCTCGTTCACCCCGGGCAGGCGCCCGGCGCGGATGCGGCGGCGGCCCAGCCACCAGGCCGAGATGAAGCCGGCCAGATACATCAGCCCGTACCAATGCACCTTCACCGGCCCGAACGAGAAGGCGATGGGATCGATCTGGTGGAGATAGGTCATGCGCAAACGTCGGCCGGGGGCAAAGAGTGCCTATTCTGCCACCGACTCCGCTGCTTGCCGCGCCTACGGACGGCGCAGCGGGGTAGCGCTTCATCTGCTGGCAGGCGCACGCGTCTGCCACTGACTCCGCTCCTTGCCGCGCCTACGGACGGCGCAGCGGGGTAGCGCTTCATCTGCTGTCAGGCGCGCGCGTCTGCTACTGACTCCGCTAATTGCCGCGCCTGCGGACGGCGCAGCGGGGTGGCGCTTCATCTGCTGGCAGGCCCACGAACCTGCCACCGACCGACCCCAAGAAATATGCTCAGCCCAGCCGCCACGTGCCCCTCGTTGCTTGTGGTAGCGGCCCATGTGGCCTCCAGGCCATCAGCGGCAACGAGCAGAGCCATCGGGTTCACTCCGGCGCTATCGCGTCGGGACTGAAGTCCCTCCCACCACACCACCCGTCGCACCCATGCAGGAGCGGCATCGCCCTGATGTGGGAGCGGCTTCAGCCGCGACGAGCAGAGCCATCAGGCCCCAGCCCGGCACTCTCGCCTAGGGACCGAAGTCCCTTCCACAACACCGCCGCCTCTGCTGGCAGCGCAAACCACCACAGCAGCACACTCAATCCAGTACATGCGGCAGATTCGGCAGTTCGTTCTCGCCCGGCTGGCCCGGCTGCGCCGGGAAGTGCGCGGCCAGCAACGCGGACACCGCGCCGACGCCGGCGATCACCGCCTGTTCGGGTTGGCCCGCACGCATGTCGCGCTCGATCAGCGCGCAGACCTGGCGCCATTGTGCGGCGTCCACCCGCCCGTGCAGTCCACGGTCGGCGACGATCTCGATGTGGTGATCGGCCAGCAGCAGATAGATCAGCACGCCGTTGTTGGCCTCGGTATCCCAGGTGCGCAACTGTGCGAACGCGTGCTCGGCGCGCAGCCGCGGGGCCATGCCGCGCAGCACCTGCGCCGGTGCCAGCCCCGATTCCACCGCGAACATCACCTGCCCGCGGTGCAGGCGCTCGCCCTCGGCGATCGCCGCGCCGATGCGCTCCAGGCTGGCCGCCGGGAACAGGCGCTGTGCGGACGGCGCGAACAGGTGCCGGAGCAGGCGCATCACCAGCTCCCCGAGGCGCCACCGCCTCCGGAACTGCCGCCACCACCGCCCCAGC
>NZ_AQOI01000018.1:0-40758 GCF_000364665.1 Xanthomonas sp. SHU 199 | reverse complement strand
TGGCACTGGCCGCCGTGGCGGCGCCGTTGTCGGCACCGCTGCCGGTGGAGGGCACGCCCGACGAAGAGGCGACGATCGCGCGGCCCATGCAGGAACAGGTACGCGTGCGTGCCGACCTGCTCGATCGCCTGGTCAACCACGCTGGCGAAGTGGCGATCTACCGCTCGCGGCTGGAGCAGCAGCTGGGTGCGTTCCGCGGCGCGATGGCCGAACTGGACCGTACCAACGCGCGTCTGCGCGACCAGCTGCGGCGCCTGGATCTGGAAACCGAGGCGCAGATCGTCGCCCGCTACCAGCGCGAACAGGACCAGACCGAGCAGAGCTTCGATCCGTTGGAACTGGACCGCTTCTCCACGCTGCAACAGCTCAGCCGCGCGCTCAACGAGTCCGCGGCCGACCTGGGCGGCCTGCAGGGTGTGCTCGACGACCTGGCGCGGCAGTACGACGGTCTGCTGCAGCAGCAGTCGCGCGTCAGTTCGGAATTGCAGGACGGGCTGATGCGTGCGCGCATGGTGCCGTTCGACGGCCTGGTGCCGCGGCTGCGGCGCGTGGTGCGCCAGGCCGCCAGCGAGACCGGCAAGCAGGTGCACCTGAGTCTGGAAGGCACCCACGGCGAACTCGACCGCAACGTGCTCGACCGCATGGTCGCGCCGCTGGAACACATGCTGCGCAACTCGGTCGCGCATGGCCTGGAGGCGCCGGAACAGCGGCGTGCCGCGGGCAAGGCGGAGGAGGGCAACATCGCCATCCGCCTGCGCCGCGAGGGATCGGAAATCGTGCTGGAAGTGGCCGACGACGGCGCCGGACTCGACCGCGAGGCGATCCGCCGCCGCGCCGAGCAGCGCGGGCTGATCGCCGCCGACGCGGTGCTGTCCGACGACGAACTGGATGCGCTGATCTTCGCGCCCGGGTTCAGCACCTACGACCAGGTCAGCCAACTGGCCGGCCGCGGCGTGGGCATGGACGTGGTGCGCAACGAAGTGCGCCAGCTCGGCGGCTCGGTGGACATCCACTCGGTGCGCGGCCAGGGCGTCACCTTCACCTTGCGCCTGCCGCAGACCCTGGCGGTGACCCAGGCGGTGTTCGTGCAGATCGGCGAGACCACCTTCGCGGTGCCGGTGGCATCGGTCAGCGGCATCGGCCGCATCGGCCGCGAGCGCTTCGAGGCCGGCACCGGCGGCTACCGCTACAGCGGCGAGGAATACGCGCTGCACGACCTCGGCTCGCTGGTCGGGCAGGCGCCGGCACGGGCCGAAGGTCAGGCGCAGGTGCCGCTGCTGCTGGTGCGCGCGGGCGACCTGCGCGCGGCAGTGGCGATCGACCAGGTGCTCGGCAACCGCGAAATCGTGGTCAAGCCGGTCGGCCTGCAGATCGCCTCGGTGCCCGGCATCTACGGCGCCACCATCACCGGCGACGGCCGCGTGGTGGTGATCCTCGACATCGCCCCGCTGGTGCGCCGCTTCCTGGCGCAGCCGTTGCGGCCGGTGGTGGAGGCTGCGCCGACCGAACAGCGCCGCGTGCCGCTGGTGATGGTGGTCGACGACTCGCTGACCATGCGCAAGGTCACCGGCCGCGTGCTGGAACGGCACAACTTCGACGTGGTGTCGGCGCGCGACGGCGTCGAGGCGCTGGAACGCCTGGAAGAGCGCGTGCCCGACCTGATGTTGCTGGACATCGAGATGCCGCGCATGGACGGCTACGAACTGGCGACCGCGATGCGCGCCGATCCGCGTTACGCCGCCGTGCCGATCGTGATGATCACCTCGCGCAGCGGCGAGAAGCACCGCCAGCGCGCCTTCGAACTGGGCGTGCAGCGCTACCTCGGCAAGCCCTACCAAGAGTTGGATCTGATGCGCAACGTCTACGACCTGCTGGGGATCGCCCGTGTTCGCGAATGACGGCGACGCCACCTCCACGCCGGTCGCATTGCTGGCCCGTCCCGGCAAGGCGCGCGAGCGCCTGCGCGAAGCGCTGCACCTCGTCGGCGCGGCGATCGTGCTGGAGGACGACCCGGGCGCGATCGACGCGCAGACCCTGGCCGATGCCGCCCCCAGCGCGGTGCTGATCGCGCTGGAACCGGCGATCGAGGACGCACTGGAGCGGCTGGATGCGGCGCTGGCGCTGCCCGGCGTCACCGTGATCTTCGACGAGGCCGAACTGGCCGCGCGCCGCGAGGGTTGGGAAGCGCAGCGCTGGGCGCGGCACCTGGCGGCCAAGCTGCAGGGCCATCAGGACGTGCTGCCGCCCGGCCGTGAGACCGAGACCGGCCTGCAGCCGGAGCCGGGCCTGCCGGCGACGCCGGCGCAGCTGCACGAGGACGCGCCGATCGGCCTGCATGTCGACGAAGCCGCCGGCTTCGCCGAGGCCGCGCCGGAAGACGGCATGTATGCCTGGCAGCCGCCGGCGGACGTCGCGCCCGGTTTCGAGGACCTGCAATTCGCACGCGCCGAAGCCGCTGCCAGCGAAGCGTCTGTGCAGCCGGCTGCGCCGCACGTCGATGCGACACCGGCTGCGCCCGCCGCCACACCCGTGGCGCTGCCGGCCAGCGCCTGGTCGCTGGTCGACGACGATGCGCCCCTGCTTGCCGCTGCGCCGCGCGCGTCGCGACACGTCCCGCAGTTCTCCACCGAAGGTCTGTCGCTGGTCGCGCTGGAATCGGAAGAGCCCGCGTCCACGAGCGGTGCCGGTGCAGGCGCCGCCGCGCGCGGTGCGGTGCTGGTGATGGCCGGCATCGGCGGCCCCGACGCGATCCGTCGCCTGCTCGCCGCACTGCCGGAGAACTTCCCGCTGCCGCTGCTGGTGCAGTTGCGCCTGGATGGCGGCCGCTACGGCAACCTGGTCAAGCAGATCGCCCGCGTGTCCGCGCTGCCGGTGCTGCTGGCCGAGGCCGGCGAGCCGGTCGCCCCCGGCAACGTCTACATCCTGCCCGACGACGTCGGCGTGCACGGCACGGCCGGATTGCGCTTCGTCGCCCAGGACGCCGGCGCCTCCGTGGTCGCCGGCCTGCCGGCCGCGCACAGCGCGGTGCTGCTGCTCAGCGGCAGCGACCCACAGCAGGTGGAGGCCGTGCTGGCGCTGGCCGCGCAGGGCGCCTGGGTGGCCGGGCAATCCGGCGACGGCTGCTACGACCCCGCCGCCGGCGCTCAACTGATCCTGCAGGGCCATCCCGGCGGCGATCCGGCGCAACTGGCCCAGGCCTTGACCGCACGGTGGAGCGGCTGAGCGAAGCGGCACACGCCATTCATCGCTGCGCCCGCATCGCGCGTTTTTTCCGCTTTCAGGACGAAGTCACTCCATGAGCAGCTACGCCAGCAACGACGAAATCCGCGGTGTCCTCATCCTGGCCGGCAGCGAGCGCGTGCTGCTGCCCAACGCCACCATCGCCGAAGTGATGTCGCGCGTGCCGGTCGAACCGCTGCCCGACGCACCACACTGGCTGCTTGGCCAGATCGCCTGGTACGGCTGGAAAGTGCCGCTGGTCTCCTTCGCCCGCCTGACCGGCCTGGGCGCCGAGATCGTCGCCGCCAACAACAAGATCGTCGTGCTCAAGGCCCTGGGCGGCAACCCCGACCTGCCGTACGTCGCCCTGCTCACCCAATCCTTCCCGCAACTGATCTCCGTCCCCCGCGACGGCCTGCTCGCCGACGCCTCCGAAGAAACCCTCCCGCCCGGCGTGCACATGCGCGTGCTGCTGGGCGAGCAGAGCGCGTTGCTGCCGGATCTTGAGGCGATCGAAGGGATGGTGGTGGAGCGGTTTGCGGTGGTTTCATAACTTCGAAACTGCTTGCTACACAACGCTGTTGGATTTTTTGCCGACCTTTCTGAAGTCGGCAAACGGTTGGCTGACTGTTGCGAAGAGATATTTTCGCTCCGTCGATTTTTGAATATGCCTCTTGAACTGATGTTCTAATGGAGCTGGATTATGCGTGGATTTTTGCCTTTCCTGTTCAGTATCTTTATGGGCGGGATGTGCTGTCTTGTTCCGCCTTCGGTAGAGGCGCAGGCAGTGGGGCAATATTGTTATCAGTCCTGTTTTGGCTCGTTGGATGAAGCCGAGGCTGAGATGCGTTCGATGCTGCCTTATGGTGCTTATCTTGTACGCGATAAAACGCTCATTACCGAGGGTGCTTCAGCAGCCCCTTCCTATCAAATTTATTACAAGGTAAGGCGTCAGCCGCCTCGTTACATCAGCCCGCCTGGCTATCTGATTGGCGGTGCCGGTAGTGAAGGCACCAATCCAAGTATTTGTGCTGCCAATGGCGAGCCGCTGTTAAAAAGCATGTGTGCCGACGAAAATGAGATGATTAATGGATATCTCAGCTTCTATCGTCATCAATGGCCTGATTGCACGATTTCTGATGCTCGCATAGAAGGTGCTTATGGCGAGCCTTATGTTAAAAGCGAGCCTTACTATAGTGGCATGGGACTACTCAGTTTCGATGCGCCTGGGGGGAAGTGGTTCAAGTTTAATATGTCTTGCCCGGGCTGGAGTGATCCCACTCCTTCTCCGAGTGAGTTGATGCTTGTCAAGGCTCAGGTCTATTCATGTCCTGCCGGCCTTGCGCCGGTCAACGCGTTCAATGCTGCCTACAACACTACAGGAAATCCAGATTTCGTCGCTGAGTATCCTTATCTCTGTCAGAATGGAGATGCGCCGATAATTTATGCTAAGGGTATCGATCAGACCAAGTCTTGTGCAGTCAATGCAAATCCTTGCCTTCCCGCCACTGGCGACAAGTTCAGGCGCGAGGATGATCTTATTTTTGCCGGTAAGCCTTTTCAGCGCTTCTACCACTCACTACAGCAACTTCAGGCGGGATTGGGGATGGCGCCAGGTTGGAGTCATTCATTCTCTGATCTACTTGGCTATCAGGGCACATATTTAACGACCCATGACGGATTTTTTGAGCAATTCAAAGAGGTAGGAGATGGTGAGTATCGAGGCCGCCGTAACGCCAGTGATATGATGTCGCGTTCGCAAAGTGGGACTTGGACGTTAGTAACTGCCGACGGTGAGCGGCGCATCTATAATTCTGAAGGTCGTTTGGCATCGATCAAGTCCAGTGCATCTTCGGCGTTTGATATTGACTTTAAATATTTAAGTGGACGTTTGATTAAGGCCGTAGATGGGCTTGGGCATACCCTGTCTTTTAGTTATCGCAATGAGCTTCTCGATAAAGTGGTATTGGACGATGGGAGTTATGTCAAATACGACTATGATGACGCTCAAAATCTAGTAAGTGTCACCCGTTCTGATGGAAGCGTTCGGGCTTACCGTTACGGAGAGTCAGGGCATGCGCCTGCGGGGCGTGCACACCTGTTGACTGGTATTGAGGAAGATGGCGTTCGGTACGCGACCTTCAGTTATGCAACTGATGGTCGGGTGGCGGGGAGCAGCCTGCATGCAAACGGAGCGGAGGTGGAAACGACCTCCATCACCTACTCTGGCGCCAGTAGCGCACAAGTTTTGCAGCCTAATGGCGCGAGCTATACATATCAGTTCGGGCAAGGCCTTTTCCGCCAGATCGAAGCCATCAGCGGCCCTGATGGGACCAAGGCAATGAGTTTCGATGCAGGGCGGCCCGTCTCCATTACGGATAGGTTGGGGAACTCCACTCAATTCAGCTATCAGGATTCTTTGGATGATCAAGGTGCCTCTTCGAGCACTGTGACTGAGGGGGTTGGTACGTCTTACCAAAGATCTCAAACCCTTACTCGCGACTCGGAGAATCAGGTCGTGGCGCAGCAAGGGAGCGAGGGGAGTGGAACAACGTCTCTTTCTCGTGCAGTTTACGCTGCAGGGCGGGTGACATTCCGTTGTCAGTACGATGTGTCTGTTTCGGCTGCTTCCGCCTATGTCTGCGGTTCGATGGCAAGTGCGCCCGCTGGTGTCCGACAGGTGGCGTATACCTATTGCGCGGATAGCGACCTGGCTGATGGTTCAAGTAATTGTCCGAAGCTGGGACTTCTAAAGCAGGTCGACGGCGCGCGTACCGACGTCAACGACATCACCCGTTTCACCTACTACCCCACCGACGACAGCACCTGCGCCACGTCCCCGACCACCTGCCTGCACCGCAAGGGCGACCTGTGGAAGGTGACCAATGCGCTGGGTCAGGTCACCGAGTACCTGGCCTATGACGGCGCCGGGCGCGTGTTGTCGGCGAAGGACGCCAATGGCGTGGTCACCGACTACACCTATCACCCGCGCGGCTGGCTGACCGCCAGCAAGGTGCGCGGGGCCGACGACAGCAGCGAGAGCGACGATCGCATCACCGCGATCGACTACTGGCCGACTGGCCTGGTCAAGCAGGTGACCCAGCCCGATGGCGCGTTCACCCGCTTCACCTACGATGCGGCGCACCGGCTGACCGATATCGCCGACAACGCCGGCAATACCATCCACTACACCCTGGACAACGCCGGCAACCGATTCAAGGAAGACACCAAGGACGCCTCGGGCACGCTCAAGCGCACGCTCTCGCGGGTGTACAACCAGCTCGGCCAATTGGCGACGCAGGCCACCGCGCAGGGCGATCCGACCGACTTCGGCTACGACGGCAACGGCAACACCAAGACCGTCACCGACGCGCTCGGTCACGTGACCCAGAACGACTACGACCCGCTCAACCGCCTGGCGCGCACGCTGCAGGACGTGGGCGGCATCGCCGCCGAGACCACCTTCGGCTACGACGCCCTGGACAACCTGACCAAGGTCACCGATCCCAAGGGCCTGGACACCACCTACGCCTACAACGGCCTGGGCGACCTGACCAAGCTCACCAGCCCGGACACCGGCAGCACCACGTACACCTACGACAGCGCAGGCAACCGCGCCACCCAGACCGATGCGCGCAACATCAAGACCAGCTACGGCTATGACGCGCTGAACCGGCTGACCCAGGTCACCTATCCGACCACCAGCCTCAACGTCAGCTACACCTACGACGTCAGTCAGACCACCTGCGCCAGCGGCGAGACCTACGCCGTGGGCCGCCTGACCCGGATGCAGGACGGCAGCGGCAGCACCGACTACTGCTACGACCGCTTCGGCGATCTGGTGCGCAAGGTGCAGACCACCAACGGGAAGGTGTTCGTGGTCCGCTACGCGTACACCAAGGCCGGGCAGTTGAGCCGCCTGACCTACCCGGATGGGGCGGTGGTGGACTACGTGCGCAACGCCCAGGGCCAGACCACCGAGGTCGGCGTGACCCCGCCTGGCGGCACCCGTCAGGTGTTGCTGAATCAAGCCACCTATTATCCGTTCGGCCCGGTCGCCGGCTGGACCTACGGCAACGGCCGTCCGATGCAGCGCGTGCTGGACCAGGACTACCGCCCGCTGGCGGTCAACGACACCCGTAGCGATGGCCTGGCGGTGGGCTTCGCCTTCGACCCGGTCGGCAACCTCAGCGCGCTGACCGCGCCCGGCAATACCGCGCCGGTGATCAAACTGGACTACGACCCGCTGGGCCGGCTGACCGCGTTCAAGGATGGTCCGACCGATACGGTGATCGACGGCTACACCTACGATGCCACCGGCAACCGCCTGAGTGCCAAGGTCAACACCGCCACGCAGACCTACAGCTATCCGACCACCAGCCACCGTTTGAGCAGCGTGGCCGGTACCGCACGCAACTATGACGCGGCCGGCAACACCACCGCGATCGGCGGCACGGCCGTGCAGTACGTATACGGCGCCAACGGCCGGCTGACACAGGTCAAGCGCAGTGGCACCACCGTGGCGAACTACGCCTACAACGGCCGTGGCGAGCAGGTACGACGAGTGGGCAAGACCAATACCTACACCCTCTACGACGAGAGCGGTCACTGGCTGGGCGACTACGACAACAACGGCGCCGTCGTGCAGCAGGCGATCTGGCTGGACGATCTGCCGGTCGGCGTGCTGGCAAAGACCACGCTACGCTACGTGCAGCCGGATCACCTGGGCACGCCGCGTGCCGTCATCGACCCGGTCCGCGACGTGGCGATCTGGCGCTGGGACCTGAAGGGCGAGGCTTTCGGCGCCACCGCCCCGGACCAGGATCCGGACAAGGACGGCACGGCCTTCGTGTTCGATATGCGCTTCCCTGGGCAGCGTTACGACGCGCTGAGTGGGCTCAACCAGAACTACTTCCGTGACTACGAGCCGGGTACTGGGCGGTATGTGCAGAGTGATCCGATTGGAATTGACGGAGGGCCTTCAACCTATAGCTATGTAGAGCATGCTCCGCTCGGTTATGTGGATCCCGCCGGATTGGAGCGCGTAATCGTTGTTCCTTGGTGGTGGCCTCCCGGAATTCCGTTTCCTGGTACCGAACGAGTTCCTGAAGGGTACAATTCACGCTCTGATCCGTGGGATCAAGCGACTGCAGCCGATGGTTCAACCGCCCGTGATTGGGGGCGAACGGTTGGGCGTGCTGGACGTAACGGAAGTTGGTGTGTGATTAAATGTAAAGCCGAAGAAAATGGCTCGTCGGGCCGTGGTCGCACTCAAGGTAGTTGTCAATGTCCTAATTTTATCTATGGACTTGGCTTGGGCACTACTGATGCGCAGGCGTGGAATAATGCGTGGGATGCGTCGAATATGAATACCCCGCGTGGTTGCATGAAAAAGCATTGCAGTGGTCTTGCTGGAAGCTGCAGGGGCTGGCAGGGTGGAAAAAGAAAATGACTTCGGAATTTTCTAAATTAAAAAAGCGCGCAGAGCGTGGGGATGTGTCCGCTCAGTCTGCAGTCGCTACTTCTTACGCGTTAGGTGATGGTGTTCGGGCTGATTTAGTGCTTGCTAGATATTGGTACTCACAGGCCGCCGAGCAAGGTGATGCCGAAGCTTGCTTTAATTTTGCAGCAATGATCCTACATGGCGAAGGTGGGACTAAATCAAAGCGTAAAGCTAATGCTCTGATGCGAAAGGCTTCCCTTCTGGGGTCCGGCGACGCCAGTGTTTGGATTGGTGAAACGGCTATGCAGGAATGTAAGGATGAAATTGCCGTTACGTATTTCGCGCGTGCACTGGTTCAAGGCGACATCCGTGGCGCGAGGGGTATTTCTCTATTGCTATCTCGTAGTCGGTTTGGGTCTGCCGGGAAGTGGGGCGATCTCATTGCTCGGGAGTTGAAAAAGGGCGGGGTTAAATTATAATATTTTTGGGATTGTCTTTTTGTTTTCCTGATTTAATGGTGCTCGGGGGTTTTATTTGTCTTTTGATCAGCCATCCTCCCGCCAACGCCAGGCAAAACCCGTTGACGTTTAACATCGTTCACTCAAGGGGAAAGTCATGAAGAATGGATTCATGGCGACCGACTGGCGAGACTGCTACGGCGAGGTCAGGCCTCATAGTCGGTGATCCAGATACGATCACACTGCCACGCAACTTGTTAGACGCTTCACCTCTGCATTCTTTAGTTTGGGCCGCTTTGGTGGGGCATGGCTATTGGTGAGAGCACTGTAGCTGCGAATACTTTTCGGGAGGTAGTCCAGTGGCTGATCTCTATAGATGGACTCATCCTCAGTACTCATAGTCTTCTGATGAGCTGGCTATAGATGATATTGCCGTTGACGGCGGTTCCTGTTCTTTGTCCTGATAGATTTTGGGTGGCTTTAGTTGTATGTTTTTGTGAAAACCGGGATGGCCGTAGTCCCGATAACTACTCTAATGGCGATCAGCAGTCGGCACTAGGTTATGGGCGAGGTGCTACGTTGTCTGAAGCAAAGAGAATGGTTGAAAAGAATGCCAAAGATAACCTTGGTGTAAAATCAACGCACCATGTTCAATGTCGTTGTACAGGGCCTAAAGGAGATGGGATTATTCCGCATGGATAAGGATTCTGAACAATCACTGCTGGCGGATGCCAAGTACCTCATTGGGCTTGGTGAGTGTACTGGCGCTTATGAAAAGCTCGCTGAGCTCGTGGTCAAGGAGAATCCAGAGGCTCTATTTTTATGTTCAACCTTTAGCTCCTCTGCTGACGAGGGCGATAATGACTTTGAAGTAAGGAGTCTAAAATTTTTGGCGAGGTCGGCAGAGCTGGGCTTCGCTCCTGCCATGTATGCTCTTGCTGTGTGTTATGCCACTGGTGATTTAGTTGGTCAGTCCGATAGCCAGGCTGAATATTGGTATAAGGCGGCTGCCGAGAGCGGTAGTGACTCTGCGAAGTTTCATTATGCAATTGCTCTCCTGGATGGTGTGGGTGTGGCTAAGGATACTGCTGCTGGCTTGAGGTTAATGCAAGAGCTTCTAGATTCTGGAAATGTAGAGGCAGAAGGAATTTTTCCTGAAATTAGCGATCGTTTTCCTGGGTTGCTAATAAGAAGGAGCTTAAGTGGCGCGGCACCTCGGAAAATTCATTGATTTTGGTGAGGGATGGTGCCAGAGTTTTTTAATTTTATGCTGAATATTTTGATGCGAATGGCTCGCGGGAATCCTTGTGGTGCTTATTGAATTCCGTGACGATCTTAGGAGTGAAGAGGTGCTGATTATCATGGGGGAATCCAGTGATATGCATGCGCTGAGTGACGCCCTGTACGCATGGGGCGCATGTCCAGACGATACGCTTGTGTCCTCAATGGTGCCCGAATGTGAGGGGGTGGAAATTACGTTGCAGGCACACGACTCATCGTGCGCGTCAACAGCGAGCGATTCTCCTGGCGGGGTCATCTGGCGCATCGGCGAGGATGCTGCCCGTCATCTTGCCGACCTCATCGGCCAACTCTCCCAGCATCCACGGCCAGCGCATCTCTATCTTGATTTTGAGGGCTATGCGAGACCTATCATCATTTCGATGGATGAATACTGATCATCGGGCCTTACATTGGCGATGGAAGCTTTGTGGTTATGAGTGCGAGCGTAGTAAATGAATGGCTAAGATGATTGGAGGCTGCGCTTCCCGCTTTCAGGCAGTTGGCAATGTTCGAGGGTTGCGAGGTAAGCGGGCCTGAGAATTCCGGGATGGATGGCGATACGCCATTGCACATTGTGGCAATGGATGGTGATCTTAAGGTGGTCGAGCTTTTTATCCCGTTCGTAAAAAACATCGACTTCAGGGGCGGCATTGGTTCTTCGCCTCTTCACTATGCTGTCAGAGGGGGCCATCCTGAGGTTGCGGGGCTTCTTTTGAGGCATGGCGCCGATATCAACTTGCAGGACAACTATGGGGACACGCCCTCAAGTCTGATGAAAGGCCAGGCCTGCTTTCACGCAATCCTGCAGGAGCGAGCGGGCCAAGCTACTCCCTGACACCAAGCAGGCCATTCAATCCCATCCAACTCTGCCGCATGATGTAAGGCTAAGCGCACGCCATCCCGCGCGCCCTCCCAACGCCGGAGCCTTCCATGCCGCAACGCCGTCACTTCCTGAAAACCGCCGCCTTCGGTGCCCTGGCCGCCGGGTTGGGCGGTGTGCTGCCGGGCGCACGCGCCGCCGTGGCCAAGGCGCAAGCCAAGGCCGGTGTTGGCCCCCTGCCGCGCGGCGCAGCACGGGTGATTTCCACTTGGGACTTCGGCGTCGCCGCGAACCAAGCTGCTTGGCAGGTGCTGTCGCGCGGCGGCGCGGCGCTGGATGCGGTGGAGGCGGGGGTGCGGGTTCCGGAGGCGGATCCGGACAATCACACGGTGGGGCTGGGCGGGTATCCGGACCGCGATGGGCGGGTCACGCTGGATGCCTGCATCATGGATCACACCGGCGGCTGCGGGTCGGTCGCGGCGCTGGAGGACATTGTGCATGCGATCTCGGTGGCGCGGCGGGTGATGGAGAAGACGCCGCATGTGATGCTGGTCGGCGATGGCGCGCTGCAGTTCGCGCTGTCGCAGGGCTTCGAGCGCACCAAGCTGCTCACGCCCGCGTCGGAACAGGCGTGGAAGGAGTGGCTGAAGACCTCCCACTACGCGCCCGAGGCCAATATCGAGAACCGTGCCTATCGCCGCGGCACGCTGCCCGGCGGCAAGGACAATCACGACACCATCGGCATGCTGGCGCTGGATGCGCACGGCAATCTGTCCGGGGCCTGCACCACCAGCGGCATGGCCTGGAAGATGCACGGTCGGGTCGGCGACAGCCCGATCATCGGGGCGGGGCTGTACGTGGACAACGAGGTGGGCGGGGCGACCTCCACCGGCGTCGGCGAGGAGGTGATCCGCAATGTCGGCAGTTTTGCGGTGGTGGAGATGATGCGGCAGGGCAAGAGTCCGGCCGATGCTTGTCGCGAGGTGGTGATGCGCATCGTACGGCGCAAGCCGGAACTCACCCGCGACCTGCAAGTCGGGTTCCTGGCGATGAACAAGCGCGGCGAGGTCGGTGCGTTCGCGATCCAGCCCGGTTTCAGCTATGCGGTCTGCGATGCGCAGCGGCAGGATCTGCTGCTGCCCGGGCAGAGTCATTTCGCGGCGCCGGCGGCATGAGCGGGAGCGTGCCGATGGGCCTGGAAGTGGCCGCCGATGCGATCGGCTCGGCGCTGGCCGCGCAGGACGGCGGGGCGATGCGGGTGGAGCTGTGTGGCGGCCTGGATGGCGGCGGGCTGACGCCGTCGTTCGGCACGCTGGCGGCGGTGCGCGATCGGTTGCGCATTCCGCTGTACGTGCTGATCCGTCCGCGGGTCGGCGATTTCGTGTTCGACGCGGCGGAAGTGGAAGCGATGCGTCGCGACGTGGAGCAGTGCGTGCGCCTGGGCTGCGACGGCGTGGTGCTCGGCGCGCTGACCGCGGACGGCGAGGTGGACATGGCGACGATGCGCGAGCTGATCGCCGCGGCCGGGCCGCTCGGCGTCACCTTCCATCGCGCCTTTGATGTCAGTGCCGATCCGCGGCGTGCGCTGGAGGATGTGATCGCGCTGGGCTGCGAGCGGCTGCTGACCTCCGGTGCGCGCGAGACCGCGGAAGAGGGCGCCGACCTGATCGCCGAGCTGGTGCAGCAGGCCGGCGCGCGCTTGAGCGTGATGCCGGGGTCTGGCGTCACCGAAGCCAACCTAGCGCAGTTGCGTGCGCGCACCGGCGCGCGCGAGTTCCATGGCTCGGCGCGTGGGCCGCTGGCGTCGCGGGCGACGTCGCTGCATCCGCATGTGCGCAGTCTCGGCGGCGACCGCATGCAGACCGATGTGGCGCGGGTGCGGCGGATGGTGGCGTTGCTGGAGGAGCCGGGACCGGGGACCCGGGACCCGGGGCACGGAAAGGCCCATTTCACAGTCTGATCCGTTCGCCAGGGCAGCGCTCTTGCTCTTGCTTCTCCGGGTCCCGAGCAAGATTCACCTGCCGCCGGCAGGCGCCGTTGACCCAACTCCCAGCCGCTTCGGATCCAGTACCACATGCTTGATCCGCGTGCGCTTCCACGTATAGCTGATGTGCACCTTGCCGTCGCGGGTCTGGATCACCGCCGGGTAGGAGAACTCGTCCTTGGGGCTGTCTTCCAGGGTCAGCACGCGGGTCCAGTGCAGGCCGTCGTCGGACAGGGCGACGGCGAGCACGCCGCGGCCGTCCCACCAGTCCTTGCCGGCCTCGGTCGGGTTGTAGACCAGCAGCGAGCGGCCGTCGGCCAGCACCACGGCGTCGGTGCCGGAATTGGGATTGGCCAGGTCGAGCAGGGTCATCGGTTCCCAGGTGCGGCCGTTGTCGCGCGACCAGGTGCTGAACACGTGGTTCTGCTGGCTGCGGCCCACCGCCTGCAGGCGGCCGTCCTGGTGCAGCAGCACGCTGGGCTGGATCGCACCGATCCTGGCCGGGTCGTTCATCGCCGGGCCACGGGTCCAGTGCGCGCCGTTGTCGTCGGACCATTCCATGTGCGCCACCCAGCCGGCGTCTTCGCTGCTGCTGGGGCTGAGGATGCGGCCGTCGGGGAGCTGCACCGGCTTGTTCTTGATCGGGCCGAGGATGCCGTCGGGCAGGCGCTCGGGCGTGGACCAGTGATGGCCGCCGTCGCTGGACGTGGTCTGCATGCCCCACCAGCGCTTCGGGTCCGGACCCACCTTGTAGAACAGCCGCAGCGGCCCTTGCGCAGGCTGGAACAGCACCGGATTCCAGGTCGGCAACGGCTCGCCCTGCGGCTGCGCGCCGTCGGCCACCCGCTGCGCCGGTTGCCAGCCGTGCGCGTCGCGACGCGCCACCCAGATGGCGACATCGTCGGCGCCCTCGTGGCGGCCGCCGAACCAGGCCGCGAGCAGGCCGTCGCGGGTTTCCACCAGGGTGGAGGCGTGGCACTGCGCAGTCGGCGCCTGCGCGTTGACGAATTCGCTGTAGACGATGGGCGAGGGCGGCACCTGCGGTGGGGCGACGGCGGCCGGACCAGCGATGGCGCGCACCGCGAACAGCGACAGCAACGGAAACAGCGAAGGCGACATCATGTGGTACGGTCCTGGCCCGCAAATTGGGATACCTATTTATCATCAATTAAATACCATATGCTGACACCACCGGTAGCGCCGCCTGCCTGCCCGACCGACGATTGCGCGGAATCGCAATGCCGGACCGTCCGCTCTCTCCGCTCCGCCGGCTGGCCGCATTCGGCCTGACCGTGTGCTGGCCACGCCGCCGCTGCTTGCCGAGAACTTCGCCGACACCGCGTTGTCCGAGTACGGCGACGTGCGCTGGGTCGGCAACGAGGCGGGAATGATCGAGGGCGAGAACCGGAACGCAATCGACCGCCACGGCTACCTGCGCTGGCGCCCGGTCGAGGTGGATACGCCGCTGCACAAGCTGCAGTGGTTCTGGCACCCGAACAGCGACCAGACGCTGAAGAGCGTCGATGAACTGGTGCAGATCTGGGAAGACAGCGTCGGCCGCGGCGGGCAACTGGTGCTGGGCATCGCCCCGGACAAGCGTGGCCTGCCGCCCGAAGCCGACGTCAAGCGGCTGGAGGAAATGGGCCAGGCGCTGCAGGCGCGCTACGGACGCCGACCGCAACTTGGTGCACTCCCGCCTCAAGAACGACGACGGCATCGCTGTGGCGGTGGACGGCGACCGCGATACTTTCTGGAGCGCGCCGGACGGCTCGCATCACGCCACCCGGGAACTGCATTCAAGCAGCCGGTGACCTTCGACACCGCGCTCTCTATGGAATGGCTCAACGACGGCCAACTGGTGCAGAAGTACGCGGTGGAAGTGTTCCGCGACGGCGCCTGGGTCAAGGTGGCGCAGGCACAGGCGATCGGCCACATGAAGATCGACCACTTCCCCGCGGTCACCGCCTCGCGTGTGCGCCTGAACATCCTGTCCAGCGTCGACGCCGCGCATATCCGCGAGTTCCAGCTGTTCAGTGTGGGCGCTGCCGCCGCGCGCTGATCCCTGCCCGCGGCATGCAACCGAAGCCGTGCCGGGCGATGCCGGGTGCGGCTTTTTTCATTGGCGCGATGCGCTGCCTTTTGCGGCGAGAGCGTCGTCGTGCACGCACGGCGGTTCCAGACGGACGGTGGTTCCAGACGCGGCGACGAAGCGCCACTCTCCTCTCCCCCGGGAGAGGGGGCGGGGGTGAGGGTACGGCGCGAGCGTCGCCCCTCCTCGCGATTCGTGATCAACAGTCGACGATGCATGCGTCCGCCCCTGACTCTGCAAGGCATGCCCGTGTTTGGCCGGCGCCGTGACGCAAGCGGCAAGAGCGGACCTGGAGCCGGAGCCTTTTGCGACATCGTCCTCGGTGCTTGGAGCGCGTGTTGTTCGGGCCGAACGCCATAAGGTGTGCGCCGGAGCGAACGGTGGCTACCGCCAGAATGTGGTGTGTTGCCATTGCCCGCATGCAAGGTGCGAGGATTGCCTGGAGTATGTCTACGAATGTGGACAAAACCTGCTGCCTGCTGCGCGGGCTATGCAGGAACTGCGCACTGCAGCCGATCACGATAGGAGTGCGTTGCAACGTCGAGTGGCACAAGCAAAGCATCTGAGGGTGGCTGTCGTCGCTATGTCGTGCGCTGCAGCGCAGCCTTGGTCGCCACCGTTTCGGGGCGTTGCCTCCTCGATGGTGCCGGCCCGCTCGGCTTCTACGCTCGTCGTTGCACGTAGCGATACCGGCTTCGGCCGCCTGATCCGATGCGCAGGGCTCACGGCATCGGCCATTCCTCTCTAAGCAGCGAACCATGACAGTTCCCAACGGCGCCAATGCACAGATCACCGACGCGGCGACGGTGTCCATGCCACCGGCCGCGTCCACCGGCGCCTCTGCCGCGACACCGGCTGCAACAGCGGCCGATCGTGGCGAGCTCGGCGACCCGGCCGGCGCGGCAGCCGCCACATCGCCGCCCGTGTCGCCAACGCCGCCATCCATGCTGAAGACGCTCGACGCACACATGCTCGCGCAGCCCGAGGCGGCAGGGCCGGCCTGCGACGCGCTCAACAGCACGGTCGTGCGGGGCGTACAGCGCAGCGATGCCGAAACCATGGCCTATGCACCGTCGCAGGTTGAGGTCGGCTCGAACATGCGGATCAGACAGGCGCAGGGCCTGGTCGCGCCATCGGCGGCGGTCTATTTCGACGGCGTCAGCAAGACGGCGCTGGCCAGCCAGAGCGTGCTGCTCAAAAACCTGGCCGAGAACAAGTCGGAGCAGGCCGCCGAGGATGCGCTGGGCGTGCTGGTCACCGACGTGCTGGTCGGTGCCGCCGCGGCGGTCGCAGCCGCTGCTGGCGCGCTGGAGGCCGATTCCGCCGGCTTGCCCATCGACAAGATCGACCACAGCATCGCCAAGTAGGCGGACATGGTGCGCGGCCGCAAGTCCGCGTCCACCTAGGCCGTTCGCATCACCGGTTTCACTTCACGCAGGGGAGCACCATGCAAGCCAACCAAGCATCCGATTTCGCCACGCTGCGCCAGCTCACCGAGAGCTGGTTGCGTCGCCCGCTACTTCCTCTCGAGCAGGAGCAACTGCGGCGCTTCGCGTCAGAATCGTCCGCGCCGCCGGTAGCGCCTGCCGCCGAAACGGCCGGTGCGTCGCCGTCGCTGATCGATGCCGAGCGCGAGCGTGTGAAAGGCTTGATCCAGCAGATGCAGCAGACGATGCAGAACAGCAGGGTCGCGCTGGACGGCGCCACCGCGGCCAGCGAAGCGTCGGTGCTCAAGGCGGTCCAGTCGGCCAGTTCGCTAGACCAGCTACCACCGGGCCAGTTACGTCCGCCGCAGAGCGGCGAGGGCGGCAGCAATCACCTGGTGATGGCGCAGATCCCCGATCGCCTGGCCAATCTCGTGCAGGCCGAAGTGCGCGCGTGCTTGGAGCGCGAGTTCGCGGCCCTGGCCCAGCAGATGCAGGCGGTGGTCGAGGCGGCGCGTGCGCAGGGGCTCACCGCGGATGCGCCGGCCGCGGAGCCGGGAGCACCATCGCCGCCTCCCGCTGCCTGAGCCGGGCGTGTGTTTCTCACGCGCATGATGCGCTTTGCGGCGTGGGCCAAGGCCTTGCGCCACGGCGTGCGATGCAAATGGCTGCGTGCCATCAGCGATCCAGCCTGGCGCCACGTCGCGGACGGTAGCTCGTTCGCCGGCCGTACTGGTGGATCGCAGTGGATGGCAGCGGATGCCGCGAGGGGATACATCCCGCAGCGGTAGCAACACGCATCGGCCGAGGTCGCGGCGCATCGTGGCCGATGTTCCCTCGTCGCGCGCACATCGCGGCGAGGCTGGCGAGACAAACGCCGCACACGGTTTCACAGGTTCTGCACTGTCCCGTTTTCAGAGATCGTACGGCGTGGGCCGTACCCCAACCCAGGAGCGAACACATGGCATTTCCCACCGCGGTCAACGACCAGATCACCGATGCGGTCACCCAGTCCAACGTCAAGGTCATCGGCGAAGCGCCGGCCTTCGCGATGGCGTCGATCTACCAGAGCATGGCGCACTCGACGGGTATCCTGTTCGGGAACGCTGTCTCCGCGCAGCAGCAACAGAACACCCTGGCGCAGGCAGTGGCCAACCAGGGCGTCATGCGGATCTACAGCCTCGACTCGACCGCCGCCGCCGCCGCCGCCGCCGGCGCCACCGAGAAGGTCGCGCAGACCGGCGTCTCCGACAACCTCACCAGCCTGCTGACCGTGCTCAACGCGTTCAAGCAGCCGTAGGCCATGCACGCTGACGCCGTCGCAGGACGGCGGTAGCGATGCGGTCTTCTGCCTGACGAGGACCGTTCTAGGGCCTATCCACTGCAGTCAATAACCAGGTCGCCGACGCCGTCACCGTGCCCAACGCCAAGGGTATTGGCGAAGCGCCGTGACAGGCAATGACGTCCCTCGACAAAAGCTTGGCGCATTCGGTAGGCACGCCGTTCGAGAATGCTGTGTCAGCGCCGCTGCTGCCGGCTACGCTGGCGCAGGCGACCTGCCCGGGAGCAATGCAGACGCAGAGCGCAAGCACGACCGCAGGCTCGGTTGAGAAGATCGCCCAGGCTGGTGTTGCCGACAATCTAGCCAGATTGCCGGCGGTGCTGCGGGCGTTCAAGGACAACATGCCGACGCGGGCTTGATGGTCATCGTTGAAGACGTGCTCTGCGACGGCTCAGCGCGACACGCCTTTGTGCTTGAAGGAGCGGCTTCAGCCGCAACGGGCAATCCCGCTCATGCGCGTCGCGGTGGCGGCCGCTCCCCAGGACTTGCGGTGTGTTGGCCAGGGCGCCTGTGGGAGTGACCTCAGTCCCGACGCCTTCCAAGGTCGGTAGTCGGGAGACCTCGTTGATCGCTGACGTCTGCAAATAGGCCTCCCTTCGCGATTGAAGCTCACTAGCGTCGCCGGATCTTGCATCTACAGCGGTGTCGCTATCGACCATCGACGTTCCGCGACGCCACGTCGTGCTTCCTGCCGCGTTGCCGTCGCCTCGTGGTGCGCGCGCCGGTTTTCTTTCGGCGCTTGCCTGAATCAAGTAGCCGTCGCTACACCACGCACGCACTCCAGGGCATCAGCCGGCGCGCGCGCCAGCTCGCGAGTGCGATACGACTCACCCCATTCGCGCAGGCTGATCAGCACCGGCGCGAGTGAGTGGCCGAGCGGCGTCAGCGCATATTCGACCTTGGGCGGCACCTGCGGATAGACGTGGCGCACGATGACGCCGTCCTCCTCGAGTTCGCGCAACTGCAGGGTCAGCATGCGCTGCGTGGCGTTGGGAACCAGGCGCGTCAGTTCCATGAAGCGCTTCTTGCCGGAGAGCAGGTGAAACAGGATCACCGGCTTCCAGACCCCGCCGATCACCGACAGCGTGACTTCGACCGCGCAGCCGCTCTTGCCATCCAGACGTTTCAGACGCATGGTCGTTGTACCTACAAAATTGATAGTACCTGCGAAAATTGTACGTTCTTGCGATGCAGGAAGTGCATCCCGACAATGCCTGCAATGCGGTTTCGCTGCAACTGACGCGGCGCTGCCCCTCGCCACTTTCCCCCCAAGGATGTCGTGCCCATGAGAGCCATCACCCTGCGCCAGCCCGCTGGCCTCGAGAACCTCCGCCTCGTCGATCTGCCCGATCCCGGCCAGCCGGGCCCCGGCGAACTCCGCGTGCGCGTGCATGCCAGCTCGCTCAACTTCCACGACCTGGGCGTGGTGACCGGCCGCATGCCCAGCGCCGACGGCCGCATCCCGATGTCCGACGGCGCCGGCGTGGTCGAGGCGGTGGGCGAGGGCGTGGACGAGTTCGCCGTGGGCGACGCGGTCGTCTCGACCTTCTTCCCGACCTGGCTGGATGGCGGCCCGACCATCGCCGATTTCGCCACCGTGCCCGGCGATGGCGTCGACGGCTATGCACGCGAATACGTCGTTCGCCCGGCGCACTGGTTCACGCACGCCCCGCGCGGCTACAGCCACGCCGAAGCGGCGACGTTGACGACCGCCGGGCTCACCGCCTGGCGCGCACTGGTGGTGGACGCGCACCTGAAGGCCGGCGACACCGTGCTGGTGCTCGGCACCGGCGGCGTGTCGATCTTCGCCCTGCAGTTCGCCAAGCACATGGGCGCCACGGTGATCGCCACCTCGTCGTCCGACGAGAAGCTGGCGCGTGCGCAGGCGCTGGGCGCCGATTTCACCATCAACTACCGCCGTGACACCGACTGGGCGGCCAAGGTGCTCGATTACACCAACGGCCGCGGCGTCGACGTGGTGATCGAAGTGGGCGGCCCCGACACGCTGGGCCAATCCATCAAGGCCTGCCGCATCGGCGGCCACATCGCCCTGATCGGCGTACTCACCGGCATTGCCGGCCAGGTGCCGACGGTGACGCTGATGCAACGCCACCAGACCCTGCAGGGCCTGATCGTCGGCAGCCGCCGCCACCAGCGCGACATGGTCCGCGCCCTCGACGCGACCAGCATCAAACCGGTGGTCGACCAGACCTTCGCGCTGGAAGACATCGCCGATGCGTTTGCGCATCAGGCGGCGGGGAAGCATTTTGGGAAGCTGTGCTTGTCGATTTGAATTGGGTGGGTAGAGGAGAAGGCGATTAGCGATAAATGCCTTCGCAGTGACCTGGTAGCTGTTAGATGGCGCGCCTTGGTCAATGACTAGGGGGCTCTGTTGTGATCTAAATTCACGCGCGCCGCTGCCATCAGGAGCAATGCGTGACATTCAGCGACAGCGTTGCTTAGCGCATCTCTTCGTCCGGTGTCACATTGCATGGAGCGGCGCAAGCGCTACTAAGAAGAGAGGTTTCGAGAGACAGATCGTGACCAGCGGCGGGGCGATTCGAAGCAAGACTAAGCGTTGTTCCTGACGGGAAGCGTAGGATAGTGTGCCGTTGACTATGTCATCGACTTACGACAGTCGGTCTTCTTCTGGCCTCCCCGCGTAGATCGCTTCTACATCGCTGTTGTTTGGGTGCGTGGATATTCGAGCATGTGAGCCTCCTTGGCGCTTCCCTTTAACAATGTTGCTAAAGGCGTCGCTGGAGCTTTGTAGCTGTACACGGTCACCAAAATGACTCGAAAACGTAAAGCATTGGCGTCGTGCGGATTTCTTCCTGAAGGTCTAAGCGCGCTATCCACTGTTTATTTCCTATTTTTGCAATTCCCATTGACATCGATCTGGTCTATGGCCTAGTGTTCTGTGCTGAAAAATCTTGAGGTTCGCGCGATGTATTGGGAGGTCGCGTGAGGGGCGGGTTGTACCGGGGGTTACTGTTTTTCGATTTTTAAGCCGATCTCGTCATGTTTTTCTATATTTGGGGCTGACGTGAAAAATTATTTTTTTATAATTTTGGCTATTGCAGCCTTGCTCGTGGGTTTGGTGATATCTGGTTCCTTTAAAAAAGGCAAGGAACTTTTTGATTTGACCGAAAGAAAGGTGGTAGTTCCATCTAGTGTTGAATCAAAGGAAGGGGCAAGGAGTAATGGTGCTGAATCTGTTGCTGCCAGATCACGGTCAGCAGAATATCTTCTTAGGTTCGAAGATGTAAAAAATAGAGCGTTGCAGGGAGATTCCGCAGCTCAGCTGGAATTGTCGCGAATTTATGATCGCTGTTTTCCAGTCAATATCTCTCGCGAGAAATATCTGTCCAGTGTTGATGCAATGGCTGCTCAAGCTGGTGGAGCCGCAGCAGCCATGAAAGCAACCGCCAAGCGTATTGCCGATGATTGCACTTTGATTGAAGGCGGTTCTCCGATTCCACTCGATGCGCAAAAAGAATGGCTGATGGCATCTGCGGCCTCCGGAAATTTGGCTGCAAAAATCAGAATTCAAGTTAGATATCCAGGTGAAGCAAAAGAGAGTGTTTCCAATTTATTGACGGCAGCGGTTGGCAAGAAGGATCCGGAGGCGATATTTGAGCTCTCGGATTTGTTGGTGACTCAATCGTCTGACGCAAATTTAGGGCCTTTTGAAGCCGTCGCTGGTGACGAAACTTCCGCTTATGCCTGGGGGATCGTTGCGTGTCAGATGGGTGCGGATTGTGGAGCTGGGTCTGCAGTGGTTGATGGATACTGCTTGAGTGGTGCCTGCGCGTCGAATTACGAGCAATTGGTTCGTAACAACTTGTTGCCAAAAGGGGAAGGTGAGAAGTTAAATAAAAAAATAGATTACATAAGGTCCATGATTGAGCGTAAATAAACCACAAGGAGTTTGGTGTGCTTACTTCAAAGTCTCGTTGGATGCTGGCACTTCTGCTGTTGATGAGTTTCGTGGCGATTGCTGCGGTTGTGACAATTGACTCCAGGAACGCTCCTTATAATTCTGTGGGAGCCGCTCAAAACGTAGGTGAGAGTGATATTCCAGAAGTGCGCCAAGCTGGGATGTTGGCGTTGGTCGGAATGTATCGTGTGACTAAAGGTATTACTTCGCTGCCCAATGGTTCCGTCGTTACGGTGATCTGGAGTGACGGTTCCCGTGAAAAGGCGACCATCGTTTGTCAAAATGGTACTCCTTGTGTGCAGCCCATTCCTGGCACTCTAAAAGATGGTCCCGGTGGTGGTGAGGGCGGAGGTGCTGGAGGCGGCGGTGGTAGTGGTGCCGGGGGCGGAGGCAGCGCAGGCGGCGGAGGAAGTGTGACTGTCGGTCCTTCTATCCCTATTAAAAATAACTAGCAGCGAGTTCTAGCGAACGAGGTTTAATTCAGTGGCTGCCACTGACAAAGTGGCAGCCTTTTCATTTTTTGGGTGCCCTTTGTTGCAGCAAGCTTCGGAACTGTGGAAGGGTGTGGCTTAAGATGGAGCGTCTATCAATCAGCGAATCCCGCTGCTTTAGCGAGTATGGTGTAAGGCTTGCCGCACCAAACAGTCACTTTTCGCTTTCCCGCCCCGCACCTCGTTCGATTGCGTATCGCACTACCCGCTTGGCTTCTTCCACCGCGTCTTCTGTCTGCACCCACGTCACGCTCTTGCGTGGGACTGGCAATCTGACAATCTGGCAATCGTCTCACTCTATACGGCGTCGATGCCCCGGGCGATGAGCTGGGAATCTTCTACATAGAGCGTTCCGCCGATGCCGAGCTGCGCACGCGCGTATTCGAGTTCCTCTATGACAACGAGATGACCTTGGATGGCGACGTGCGCCAGCTCCGGATGGCCTGGTCGGCATCGCCGTCCCCACCGAAGCTCCAGACGAACTCCTGCACCATCAGCCTGTGAAGCGACTGCAGATCGCGTTGCGCCGCTGCCCGATGCACGGCGGCGATGGCCGCGCTGGCGTTCTTCGGGAGCTTGGGATGCGGCGCACTGGCTAGAGCGCCGATCGGCGACAACAGGGCGAAGCAGAGGGCGGCTTTCAGGATCTTCATGGGAGTCGCGCCGTGTGTCGTCAGGGTTTCGCGAGCGCAGCGCCGAACTTCCCGCATTCCGTGCGGGCCTGCCGATGGCCTTGTGGCGCGTTGAGCGCGGCACAGGCGTCGCAGAAGCGTATCAAGTGAATGGTCTGCCAGAGCCCGTATGCCATGAAGCCGACGGTAGCGGCCAGGAAAAGAGGCGGCGCGTCAGCCACCCAGAAGAAGACCAGCAGCATCACATCGGTGGCGATGCTGCCAACAATGAACACCCGCCGCTTCAGCGGCGCATTCTTGTTGAAGGTGAAGAACGCCAGCGCCGCAAGCCCGATCGCGTCCCAGAAGCCGAAGAGGTAGGGATAGAGTTCGTTCAACTGTTGGGGCGTGAGGTGTATGGATGTCTTGTCCGGATGCAGATTTGCTGGTGGAAGTCTAGGGGCTGGCGACATCAGGCGCGCGACAGCCCGCGATGCCCTGGTGTCATCGCGTGGAGGCTGCTGGCCCGGGCGCGCAATCAGACCCCTGCATCGCGCTGCGGAAGCGCAGCGCCGCAGGACGAGCAGAAACGATCCGCGTGGTCCACGTGGTGGCCCGACGGGCACTTGGCAACGCTGAGCAGCCAAGGCTTGCGGTAGAGGGAGTACAGCATCGAGAAAGCCATGCCATAGAAGAACATCCAGTGCCCGGAGAATCCGCGCAGCAGGGTGGGTGTCACGCCTTGCACTTTCGGTTGGTCGCCCGTCAGGTGGGCGACGATCAAGAAGTTCACGACGGCGTAGGCGAACAGGCCGTAGGTGGCGTAGCGCATCCAGCGTGGAGATCCCGCCAGCGAGCGCTTCCAGCTATGGCGGGATTTCAGGGTGTGGTTGAGCCGCAGGGAAAGCAGCACGGTCGGCAACCAGACGACGAAGACGCCGAAGTGCATGGCGAAGACAGCCTCTCCACCTGGCGGCACATGCCCGGCAAGCGCCATCACGTGGACGATGAGGCTGAGGACGAAGCCGAGGGCGGCGAGCACCAACAGGGGAAGCAAGAGCGCGATCATGCGGTGGCTGCGATGCGAGTGTGGTGCGTTAGGGCGGCGGCGCTAGCTCGGTCACGTGAATGGCCGGGCTGTCGACAAGTTTACAGAGTGAAGTCCAGCCTGAACCCTGCTGTCGCCGACCGGCCAGCGCGCAGACCACTATCGCCGCTTCGTGCTGGATACAATCGACCCGGCCGAGACGGTGGCCATCCGCCTCAATTTGCAGCGCAACGCGCACTCGAAAACGAGCGTTTTCGAGAGGCGGTTGAAGGCTAGCTTGGTCGTCGAGCCGATCCTGCACGAATCGGTGGCTGCCGAAGGTCAGATCGGTAGTAGAAGTAAAAGAGGAAAGCGCGTTCTGACCCCTGTTTTTTAATGTTACATCTGTGTTTTTGATTTTTCTATTAAATAGTTTGCGAACGCCGTGCAAGTCACTAACATGAACTTCGAGTCCGCGAATTTGAGCGATGGCTCGTCGAGCATCGCATGCCTGATGCCACCTGAATCGGATGTGTATCCGTACAGTTTGGCAAGTGCTGATCTAAGGGCTGGATGAATTTTTCCATTTTCCTCTAATGGCTTCAGTGCTTGCCCAAGAGTTGCGTTTGGGTTGCCGGTCAATTCTTTACACAAAGACTCTACGGCACTAATGGATTCTTTGATGGAGTTGCGGTGATCCGGTGCAGTGCGATCCGATAGCATTTGTAGGGCTGCTTTGAAGTGCCTTACAGCGCCGGCATTCAAGTCGCGATTTGTCAGGGCATGCTCGATGCTCTCAATCTCCGCAGGAGCTGTAACTGGCGTGACGCATCCGTCAATTATGCGATAGCCAGATAAGTGTTCTTCCAGAACTCTGTTGGCAAATTTTCCAAGAGAGTCGGCCATTTGATCTGGCGCATATGTAATGATGAATTCAAGTAGGTCATAGCATTCATTCCATTTTGATTTAAAATGAAATTGCCTTATATGTCTGATTGCGTCATGAATGTATGCGGGTGAATGGTCTATTGGTTCATTAAAGAATCTGTGCCAGAGTTGATATATAAGTGTTTGAAGATTGGATCTTTCTACTTGGTTGTATTCGAGATGATTTTTGAAGTGAGACCATATGCACAAATGTAGCGCGTCCCATAGCGCGTTTCGTAGCGGTACATCCATATCATCCGTCTGGATGAGACTCTTTACTGGCTTTAAGCCCATTCGCTCAGAGAAGGACATGATTTCCTTTATTGTCTGACGTCTACTTGAGGCGTGACACGAAGCAGTGTTAGTTTTATTTTGATTGTATGGTTGCTGTATGCGGACCTGATGCCTGCGAAGCGCTGGCTTGGATCTGTAACGAGTCCGATTCGCTTAGCAAGTCAACCTGACCCCATCTTTGGTTAGGGGGCGGGCCCGCGAAGGTAACGCTCCAGCGCCATATTCAGGTGGCTATTAAAGCCTTCCGGGATAAGGCCTTCCTCTGGAGAGTAAAAAAGCCCAGCATAAGAATCGGCTTCAGCAGGGATGTGTGGAACTGGAGCGTCGTTGCTTTTGTTCCCCTGTATGTACATAGCAACCCCGCTAATGAGCCTCACCAGCGCGATACCATGCGCCTGCGCAAACTCGACTGCGCCATCTTGAAAGGCGGATGTGCTAACTAGAATTGCTTTGTTTGCGCCAAGAGACTGTTGCTTCTGGTGCAGAGCTTGAACTAGCTCCCTCTTGATAGGATTCTTGTGTTTTTTACACTCCACGAGCGTCTTGAACTGAACTCCTCCGAGCGCTTTGAAGCGTACTACAACATCAATCTCATAGTCGCCATCAGTGCCGCACAGCAGCTCGCGATGAGCTGTCGAAAATGAGTCAAGCTCATGTCCTACAGATTCAAGCCACATCTTTACCTGAAGCTCGTACTCTTCTGGTGTAATGTCGGATGCGCGCTTAAAATTCGTCATGAGACCTGGCTGTTATTCAAAGAATAATTGTGCATAAAGAAGATGAGTTGTGCGCGGATGCCTCTACTTTTCGGATCATTACACATTCCAAATTCGATCTTTAGCTAGTAGAAAACCAGGGTCAGAGTGTGCTTTCCCTACCCAGGGTCTGGACGTCGCCCGATGGGAAGGGTTGTTCGAACGCAAGAAGCTGATCCCACCTCAGCGGGAAGGATCGCACATGCCACGTCGTCCCCGTTTGGATCTTCCATACGTCGCTCAGCATATCGTGCAGCGGGGCAATGATCAGCAACCATGCTTCTTCGCCAATGTTGATCGTATACGCTACTTGCAGGATCTGCACGAACTGGCACTCAAGCTCGGCATTGCCGTGCATGCTTAAGTATTGATGACCAATCATATGCATTTGTTGCTTACCAGCCAACAGCTCGGTACGACACCGACGCTGATGCAGTCGCTTGGTGGCCGATACGTGCGCTACATCAGCACGCAATGCCATCGCACCGGCACATTGTGGGAAGGTCGCTACAAGTCGTGTCTAGTGCAAGACGAAGCCTATCTGCTTTGCTGTTATCGCTACGTCGAACGCAATCCGGTGCGGGCTGGCATGGTTGCTGATCCAGCGGACTACTGGTGGTCGAGCCATTGCTGCAATTGCCTCGGGCAGGCTAACGCGCTGGTACAACCCCATGCGAGCTATCTAGCCATTGCCCCGGCCGGCCAGCGCGCAGACCACTATCGACGCTTCGTGCTGGATGCGATCGACCCAGACGAGACAGCGACCATACGCCTCAACTTGCAGCGGCAACACGCGCTGGGCAACGACCGTTTCCGTAAGGCGATTGAACGGCAGCTTGGCCGTCGAGCCGGCCCTGCAAGAATCGGGCGGCCGCCGAAGGTCAGATCGGTAGTGGAATAAGATGGAAGTGCACTCTGACCCCTGTTTTGCCTTGATCCCTGTTTTGCCCTCAATGCAGCGCATTACTGACTGTTTCTTATGGTACCTAATGCCTGAACTGAGCCGCGTTGCGAAGCGGCGTCGGCTTGAGTGAATTGTTAGGCTGGTCTAGTTAGCGCTGGCCGGAACCAGAAGTCTGCAAGCGTACTTGCGAGGACCCCATTCAAACGCGAAAGTCTCAGCTACTTCTCTCCATTTGCCCCCTGGGTGTCCGCTCCCATGATTTTCCCCCATGCAAGAACACTCGCAGTGCAGGCCTTTCGCGTCCCAACAAGCCGGAGCGCATTTCTGCTGCTCCCGATAAAGCTGGATTAGATAGACTGCGGAATAGTGTTGTAGAAGTCGGCGCGCAAGCCAGTCATACCAGACAACTGGTGTCTCCCAGCACCTATAACGATCATTCCACTTTGGCTTGTGGCGCTTCTCGCCCCTCAGCCAAGAGTAATTGTTTGGTGCGTACGGCAGTCGAACAAGAAGTGGATTAGAGCCTCCACGGCGAAAGATGACAGGAGGGTTTGCCCTCTGCCAAATTTCCTTGAGTCGCTGATCCTTGACCTCCATGTACCCTGATCTCTCCTAGCCGGTCTAACGCCAGAGTTAAGCCTACCTGCGAAGCGGGTTCGGCTTGAATGAATTGTTAGCCATTAGGCTGTTCTCTAGCAATACGAAGAGTGCCTGACTTGGATGCAAAGGCTTGAGTCTTTCTCCAGAAGACGAAGTCGGAAGTTCCGGGATTAGCTGCCTTAGCATACTCATATGCAGTACTCGATCTGTAGCCTTGCAGGAAAAGGTAAGTGAGATACGACTGGCAGAACTGTGACGCAGTTGCTCCATGAACCGAGCCCACTGGGCCTATGAATGACTCGATGTTCGGGTTACCAGAGACGGATCCACCGAATGTTTTACTGCCTGTTTTGCAGCAAAGCGAAATGACCTGCTTTGCCTCACCAATCCCATTCTCAGTGCTGAGGATCTGAATCAGATCGCCGGCTTTGACGGTAGTGTCCTCTCCAAACAATAGTGACTGCGAATCGCCATGCCCTATCAAAATAAGATGGCTTGTTACTGCGTGCAGAGCAGTCCAAATATGTTTGAGCTCTCCCGGCGTCCTGATAGTGTAGTTCTTGATATAGTCGTCACTAAGAAGGAGTCGAGTAAACTGCAAGATTGACTTTTTAAGAGGCGCTAACAGCGTTTCTTCTGTCTTATAGTCGCCGATCTCAATGATTAAGATGCCGAGCTTCTTTCGTACTACGGAGAGAGAAATATCCTCCGATAGGCTTCCGTCACGTAAGTCAACCTTGACGGATCGGTCTGTAACTTCACGCACCTTCGTTGAAGCCATCGAGAATGGATACTCGTCGCCAACTCCTAGCTTGGAAGCGGGAACGTGAACGCTTTCCCCAACGACGTAAGGCATGCAGGCTTCCCCTGATGGCTAAACTACTATTCGGCGGCAAAATGGAGTGTAAAGCAGGTGTATAGCGAGGACATGCTGCTACCTTTCGGGGCAGTACGCATCCAAAAATCGATCTTTCGCCATTCTCGCTGTCGCATAATCCTTGCGTCTAACCCTAGGCCATTCCCAGTGCGTTCCCGCACCGGACCAACGCTACCACTTGTTGACGTACGTCACAAGTTAAAGGCCGCTCGGCGAACCGCCGGCGGCCTTAATTTGTAGACAAGTTGTTTGACCCCGCGCCATCCGGATTTACCGGACGACGCGCTCCGCGAGTAACTCAGTTACCGGGCGCACTCCAAACCTGCGCTTTAACCCCGCGCACGCTGGCATCCACCGCACTATCCAGATCAAACACAATCACGCTATTGCCGCCTTTGCGCTGCCAAGGCGCCGGAAAATACAACGCCCGCTGCGGCCCAATCTTCCAGTGCCTGCCCAGGTTGTGCCCATTTGCCCAGGCGAAGCCTTTGCCGAAGGCCTGCATGTCCAGGAACGTATCGGCAGGCGTACCGATCTTCACCGTGCCGCGGTGGAAGGCGGGGCCATCGACCTTGGCGGTGGTCCAGCCGGTGAGCTTGCTTGGGTCGTCCATCGGCAGGGGGAAGGTCTGCCAGCCGGTGAGTTGCTTGCCGTCGAGCAGCACGGGGTCGACCAGGCCGGCGTGGCCGTCGGGCAGGTGGGCGCCGTAGTTGATGCGGCCGGTGTTCTCCACCAGCACGTCGAGGGTGTGGGAGCCGGCGGGGATGTCCACGTCCACCGCCACTTGCTGCAGGCGGCGCTCGGCGCTGCCGGCCAGCTTCCGGTCGACGTAGACGCGTGCGTAGTCGCGCACGTCGCCCAGGTACAGGCTGCCCTTGCGCTGGCCGGTGACGGTGGTGCGGTAGAGGATGTAGCCGTAGGCCTGGCCGTAGCGCTCCATCGGCTGCGGGGTGTCGGTGGTGGCGGCCGGAGCGGGCAGGTTGTCCCACAGCGAGGCGGATTCGCGCAGCGGCGTGGTCGGCAATTCGGTGAAGCGGATCGGCTTGGGCAGCGCGGGCGGGGCGATGCCGGTGACGCGCTGGATGGCGTCGCGGAACAGGGTGAACTTGGGGGTGGGGCGGCCGGCTTCGTCGAGCACGGCGTCGTAGTCGTAGCTGGTGGTCTGCGGGGCGTAGTGGTCGCTGGGGTTCTTCTGGAAGTTGGCGCCATTCATGAAGCCGAAACTGGTGCCGCCGACGAACATGTAGAGGTTGGCGGAGTGGCCCTGGCGCAGGATCCATTCGAATTCGCTGGCCTGCTTGGCGGCATCGGTGGACGCGTGCTTCTCGCCCCATTGGTCGAACCAGCCGGCCCAGTATTCGCCGACCATCTGCGGTTGCCCGGGGCGGAACTTGGCCAGGGTCTCGAAGGCGTTCTTGGCGTCGCCGGGGGCGAAGTTCACCACGGCCAGGGTGTCGGGCAGGGTGCCGTTGGCGAGCACGTCGGGGCCGTCGGCGGTGAACAGCAGGGCCTTGTCGAAGCCGGCCTGGACGAACATGGCGCGGTTGCGACGCATGTAGGCGTGGTCGTCGCCGTAGGAGCCGTATTCGTTCTCCACCTGCACGGCGACGATCGGGCCGCCGTTGCCGTTGAGCCGCGGTTTGACCTGGGCGGCGAGGGCGTCCAGGTAGGCCTGGCTGGCGGCGAGGAAGCGCGGGTCCTGGCTGCGCACGCGCATGCCGGGCTCGGCGAACAGCCACGCCGGGTAGCCGCCGGCTTCCCACTCGGCGCACACGTAGGGGCCGGGCCGCAGGATCACGTTGAGGCCTTGCGCGGCGGCTTCGTCGACGAAGGCGGCGATGTCGTTGTTGCCGCTGAAGTCGAACTGGCCCGGCCGCGGTTCCACCAGGTTCCAGAACACGTAGGTCTCCACCGTGTTCAGGCCCATCGCGCGCGCTTTCTGCAGGCGGTCCTTCCAGTAGGCGCGGGGGATGCGCTGGAAGTGGATGGCGCCGGAGATGACCTGGTACGGCTTGCCGTCGCGGATGAAGTGATCGCCCTGGGTGGCGAAGATGGGCCAGGCGGTGCCGCTGTCGGCCGCGCGCACGTGGGTGGCGGGCAGGGCGAACGCCAGGGCGAGGGCGAGAGCGGCGAGGGTCTTACGCGGCATGGGGGATTCTCGAAAAAAGCGATGCGAGTGCGACAGTAGGACGACCGGAGCGCGCGCCGTCGTGCATCGGGTCACGCACAGGCGCGGATGTGGGGAACCACCAATCCCGATTCCCCAATCCCGATTCCCGGCCGTCAGCTAAACGATGGCGGCAGATCGTCCTTGCCCGCACCGAACGCGGTGTTGGGCTTGGACCCCATCTCCAGTTCCAGCGTGCCGCCCGCAGCGAGGTCGGCATGACGCAGCCAGCTGCGGGTGTAGGGCTTGCCGTTCCAGCGGGCACTCTGGATGTAGACGTTGGTCGCGCTGTTGCCGTGGGCGACGATGCGCAGGGTGCGGCCGTTGCCCACGTCCAGTTCGGCGCGCTTGAACAGCGGGCTGCCCAGCACGTAGTTGGCGCTGACCGGGTCCACCGCGTACAGGCCCAGTGCGCTGAGCACGAACCAGGCGCTCATCTGCCCGCAGTCCTCGTTGCCGGACAGGCCGTTGCGCGCGTCGTGGTACTGCTCGCGCAGCAGCCGCCGCACCATCGCCTGGGTCTTGTACGGCTGCCCGGCGTAGGCGTAGAGGTAGGCGACGTGGTGGCTGGGTTCGTTGCCGTGCGCGTACTGGCCGACCATGCCGTCGATGTCCGGCGGTGCGTCCGCCGGCAGTTCGGAGCTGGTGGTGAACAGTTCGTCGAGCTTGGCGACGAAGTGGTCGCGGCCGCCGAACAGGTCCATGTAGCCGTACAGGTCGTGCTGGTTGAGGAAGGTGGCCTGCCAGGCGTTGGACTCGGTGAAGTCGCGCCACTGCGCGCTGTGGCCCATCGCACGCGGATCGAACGGGGTGGCCCACTGGCCGTCGCTCAGGCGCGGCTGCACGAAGTTACTCTCGCGGTTGAACACGTTGCGGTACTGGCGCGAGCGTTCGCGCAGGTGCTTGGCATCGTCGTCGGCGCCGACCGCCTGAGCCAGGTGCGCCACCGCCCAGTCGTCGTAGGCGAATTCCAGGGTGCGGCTGACCGATTCGTCGACCTTGTCGCAGGGGATATAGCCCATCGTCCGGTACAGCGCCAGGCCGTGCACGTCGTCGTCCATCGCGCGCTTGCGCCAGGCCGGGTAGGCGGCTTTCCAGTCGATGCCGGTGAAGCCCTTGGCATGCGCCTCGGCCAGCACCACGGCGGAGTGGTAGCCGATCATGCAGTCGGTCTCCACGCCCTGCAGTGGCCAGATGGCGACGCCCTGCGGGCATTCGTGGGCACCGCGCACCAGGCACTGCACCAGGTCGGGCACGCGCTCGGGCTGCACCAGGGTCAGCAAGGGATGCAGGGCGCGGTAGGTGTCCCACAGCGAGTAGGTGCTGTAGTTGTGGTAGCCGGCCGGCGCCTGGTGCACCTGCAGGTCCATGCCGCGGTAGCGGCCGTCGGTGTCGCTGAACAGAGTCGGCGCGATCAGGCTGTGGTACAGCGCGGTGTAGAAGATGCGGCGCTGCGCCTCGTCGTCGCTGTCGATGCGCACCCGGCCCAGTTCCTTCTCCCATTCGGCGACGGCGGCGGCGTGCACGCGGGCGAAGTCGAAGTCGGGAAGTTCCGCGTCGAGGTTGGCCAGGGCGTTCTCGGCGCTGACCGCGGAGATGCCGACCTTGACCAGCAGCGGCGCGTCGGCGGCATCGGGGTAGTGCAGGGCCAGTTTCAGCCGGTTGCCGTCGGCGCTGCGCGCGCTCGCGGCCAGCGGCTGGTCGTCGGCATACAGTTGCGCGCTGGCGAACGGCCGCGACAGGCGCATGGCGAAGTAGATGTAGCGGCCCTTGGCCCACTGGTAGACGCGGCGGCCGCCAGTGACGGTCTGCGTGTCGACCAGGCGCAGGCTCGCGTCTTCGACGCGGGCGGGGATCTCCGGCTTGTCCTGCATGCCGTGGCACAGGTCCAGCAGCAGGTGCGCCGGCTCGCCCTTGGGGAAGTGGTAGCGGTGCAGGCCGGCGCGTGCGGTGGCGGTGAGCTCGGCATGCACGCCGCTGTCCTTCAGGCGCACGCGGTAGTAGCCGGGCGAGGCGGCTTCGTCGGCGTGGTCGAAGCGCGAGCGGTAGCCTGTCTCGGGGTGCTCGCGCGTGCCGGGCTGCAGCTTCACCGGGCCGGTGGCCGGCACCACCAGGAAATCGAGCATGTCGCCGATGCCGGTGCCGGACAGGTGGGTGTGCGAGAAGCCCATGATCGAGCTGTCGTCGGCGTGGTAGCCGGAGCAGGCGTCCCAGTCGGCGTTGTAGGTGTCCGGGCTCAGTTGCACCATGCCGAACGGCAGCGTGGCGCCGGGGAAGGTATGGCCGTGGCCGCCGGTGCCGATGAACACGTCGACGTTGCGGGTGAGCTCGGCCTTGGCGCGCGCATCGGCCGGCAGCGCGTAGCTGCCGGCGCGTGCCTGCGCCAGGCGCGCGATGCCGCTGCTGCCGAACAGGGCCAGGGCGATGGCGCCCTGCAGGAAACCGCGTCGTGTGGCCATGGTGCTGTCCTCGGGGTGTGCGGCGGTGCGGTGGGGGTGTGTTTGCTGTTGTGGGAGGCACTTCCGTCCCGACGCGTTGTCGGTCAGGCCCGTCGGGACTGAAGTCCCTCCCACAGATGCAGTGATCGCGTCAGGCCTTCAGCAACTGCGGCTTGCGCTGATGCAGATCGATGATCAGCTCGCCGAACAAGGTGTTGGCCCAGGCGAACCAGTCGCGGGTGAAGGTGCTCGGGTTGTCCTTGTCGAAGGCTTCGTGCATGAAGCCGCTGCCGGCGTCGGTGGTCTTGAGCCACTGCAGGCACTGGCGGATCTGCGCGTCGTCGTCGCTGGCCAGGGCGTACTGCATCAGCGACATCGGCCAGATCGTGCCCAGGCCGCTGTGCGGGCTGCCCACGCCGTCGGCGGCGCGGCCGCGATAGAAGTACGGGTTGCGCTCGCTCCAGGCCAGTTGCCGGGTGCGCAGGAACACGGGATCGCGGCGATCGCAGCAGCCCAGGTAGGCCAGGCTCAGCAGGCCGGGCGCGTTGGCGTCGTCGATGAACAACTGGTTGCCGTAGCCGTCCACCTCGTAGGCCCAGAACGGCTGACCGTCGGCGTCGCGCATCTGCCCGAACTTTCGGGTGGCCGTCTCGACCTCGTCGGCCAGGGCGCGGCACTCGCCGGCGAAGGCGGCGTCGTGATGCAGCGCCTCGCTCATCGTCGCCAGTTGCCGCAGCGAGGTCACCGCGAACAGGTTGGCGGGGACGAACAGCGGGTACAGGCAGGCGTCGTCGGACGGGCGGAACATCGAGTGGATCATGCCGTTGGGCCGGGTCGGCTGCCCGTAGCCATCCAGCACCAGGGTTTCGGTCGCCAGCGGCGAGGGCCGCTGAAAACTGTACGGCCCACGGCCGTGCAGGCGCTGCTGCTCGCGGAAGGTGCGCACCACCACGTGCATGGCGTCGCGCCAGTCGTCGTCGAACGGCGCGGTATCGCCGCTGGCGCGCCAGTACTCGTGCGCCAGGCGGATTGGGTAGCACAGCGAATCCACTTCCCATTTGCGCTCGCCGACGCCGGGCTTCATCTCGGTGATGTCGGCCACCGACCACTTCAGGCGCTGGCTGGTGCCGTCGGGCAGGAACGCGTTGGCGTAGGGATCCAGTCGGATGCAGGCGGCCTGGCGCTGGATCAGCCCATGGAACATGCGCCGCAGCGCCGGGTCGCGCTTGGCCAGCGGCACGTAGGGATGCACCTGCGCGGAGGAGTCGCGCAGCCACATCGCCTCGATGTCGCCGGTGATGACGAAGGTGTCCGGCTTGCCGTTGCGGGTGCCGGTCTCGACGGTGGTGTCGAGGGTGTTGGGGTAGCAGTTCTCGAACAGCCAGGCCAGGCGCGGATCGGCGATGCCGGCCTTGACCGTGTGCAACTGGCGCTCGACCGCGGCGCTGACGAAGCGGCGCTTGCCCGGCGGCGGCCGCTTGCTGAGCAGCGCGGTGGAGGCCGAGGCCGCGGCGGCGGCCGGCATCGCCCCGCTCAGCAGCGCGGCGCCGGCGCTGGCGCCGAGGAAGTGGAGGATGTCGCGGCGGGTGGGCATGGCCTGGAACGCTCCGTGGAATCGACGAACGCTCCCGGCACGGGCCGGCACCGGGGAGGCGCCGGCCGCGGCCGGGAGGGCAGGTTGATGGTACCTATGACGGACCAATTTACGACGACCTTACAACGTGTGGCCGTCCGATGCATCCTGCGACCGCACAACCGGCCGGCTCAGTGGTGGTGATGCGCGCCGTGCCAGTGCATCGGCCCCGAGCACACGCACTCGCCGTCGTCGTCGCCGTTGCCGGCATGGCCGAACAAGGCCTCCAGCAGCCGCCGCGACGGGCTCCACTCGCCGATGGCCGGGTGGATCAGCATCGCCTTGCAGGCGTCCAGGTGGCTGCCGCTGAGCGCGGCGTCGATGGCGGCGTGCTCGTAGGCCTTGACCGTGCGCACCAGGCCCTGGATCGCCTCGGGCATCGGCCGCGCCGGCAGCGGGGTGATGCGGTCGCGCTCGATGGTGGAGGAGATCTCGACGATGTCGTCGTCGGCCAGTTCCGGCATGCAGCCCTGGTTGCGCACGTTGACCACGTGCCGCCCCGGCAGCGCGCCGGTCAGTGAACTCATCACATCCACGGCGATGCGGTGGTAGCCGGTGCTGGCGCGGAACGGGTCCGGCTGCGGCGCGAGGTCGTCGGCGAAGGCCGAGCCGGCCTCGGCCTCCAGCCGCATGTACGAGCCGGAGCGCTGCTGCAGGTAGGCGGCGTAGGTCTGCACCGCGCCGCTGCCGTCGCCGGCGTTGAGGCGGCTGCGCAGGTCGGCGATCAGGGTGTGGTTGAGCCGTTCGATCTCGCTGCCGCGGCTGGCGCCGCTGGCGCGCTGGTTCTCCAAGGCGCGACTACGCTCGTAGTAGAAGTACAGGTACTCGGTGGGGATCAGCCGCAGCGTGCGCAGCATGTCGAAGTCGAACAGCGGCGCCAGGTACAGCTGGCGCAGGATCGCGTCGTCGGCCAGGATGCGGTCGAGCACGTCCTCGCCGCGCACGCGCACCGCGCGGATCCAGCCCAGGTGGTTGAGGCCGACGTACTCGCAGTCCACGTCCGCGAGCGGCTCGCCGAGCGCGCGGGCGATGTTGTGGAACAGCTCCACCGGCGTGTCGCAGATGCCGACCACGCGCGCGCGGGTGTGGCGGCTGATGGCCTGGGTAATCAGCCCGGCCGGGTTGGTGAAGCTGACCAGCCAGGCGTCGGGGCTGAGCCGCTCCACCATGCGCGCCTGCTCGATCGCCACCGGCACCGTGCGCAGCGCCTTGGCGACACCGCCGGGGCCGGTGGTCTCCTGCCCGGCGTAGCCGTGGCGGATGATGGTGTGCTCGTCGGTGGCGCGCTGGTGGATGCCGCCGATGCGGATGCTGTTGAGCACGAAGTGCGCGCCGTCGATCGCCGCTTCCGCCGAACTGGCCGCGTTGACCTGCAGATCGCCGCCGAACTCGGCGACCACCGCGCGGCCCAGCGCGACCATCAGCGCCAGCCGCTCCTGGTCGGGATCGTAGAGCACGATCTCGCGCGCACCGAGCGCTTCGGCGGCATCGTTGACGCCGTACACCACCAGCGGCGCACGCACGCCGCCGCCGCCGATCAGGGCGAGCTTACGGTTGGGAAAGGAACTGCTCATGGAGACTCCTGAGACGTGGGGGATCGGGAAGGCCGTCGAGCGCGCCGAGCGCGGTGCAGCAGGCGGCGCCGCACAGGCAGCCGCGCTGCGCGCAGGCGTCGAGGGAAAGGTGGTCCAGCAGCGCGTCGATGAAGCCGGCATCGAAGGCGTCGCCGGCGCCGGTGGTGTCCTGCACGGCGACGACGGGCGCGGCAACCAATCGTGCGCCGGCCGCATCCACCACGCAGGCGCCGGCGCCACCGAGCTTGATCGTCACCTGCGCCAGCCCCAGCGCCTGAGCCCAGGCGGCGCAGGACGCGGCATCGTCGCCGTTGCAACCGGCCAGCGCGGCCTCTTTCTGGTTGGGCAGGAAGTGATCGACCGCGCGGCAGGTGGCGTGGTTGTCCGGATCGGCCAGCCAGGCCGGGTTGAAGCCCACGTCCAGCGAGGTGCTGCAGCCGGCCGCGCGCAACGCCGGTAGCAACGTGCGCGCCAGCGTCGCCGGCAGCGGCAGGGCGAAGTGCACATGGCGCGCGGCGCACATGGCCTCCAGTGCGGCCGCGCTGCCCAACAGCGGTTCCAGCTCGGCGTTGGCGCCGTGGTAGGTGAAGAACGAGCGGTCGTCGTGCAGCGACACGCTGGCGGTGACGCCGGTGCCGGCGGGGTGGTCGACCAGGCCTTCGGTGCCGACGCCGAACGCGCCCAGGCGCTGCGCGAACCAGTCGCGGTCGCCGGCGCCGATCGCGCCGATCAGCGTGACCTTGCGTCCGAGCCGCGCCAGCCCGCAGGCGGTGTTGACGGTGCCGCCACCGAGGTCGCGATGGTAGTGCCGCGCCATCGCTTCCTCGCCCGGCCCGGGCCAGGCGGTGAAGCCGCTGAAGATGTGGTCGAGATAGACCTCGCCGACCACCGCGACGTCATGGGTTTTCATTGCTGGAAGGGCCATGCTGCCTCGCGTTTGGCCTGGATGAGATAGAGCGCGGTGCCCGCGCACAGCGCCAGCACCGCCGCCAGCAGCCGCGGCAGCGGGCTGGTGGCCAGCAGCGCCAGCCAGCCGCAGACGCTGATCAGCAGCGGCCACGGATACAGCGGCATGGCGAAGCGCGCGCGGCGCCGCGGCTGCCGCCGCAGCAGCACCACCGCCAGGCATTGCGCCAGGAACTGGAACAGGATCTGGATGATCATCAGCGTGGCGATCAGGTCGTCCAGCGACAGCGGGCAGGCCAGTGCCGAGGTGATGCCGACGAACAGCAGCGACACGGTGGGGAAGCGCCCGCGCGGATGCAGCCGCGCGAACACGCCGAAGAACTGGCCGGACGCGGCCGCGGCATACGGCACCCGCGAGTAGCCCAGCAGCACCACCAGCGCCGAGCCCCAACTGGCGAGCACGATCAGCGCCACCGCCACGGTGCTGCCCACCGGGCCGTAGATGGCCTGCATGAAGTCGGCCACCACCGCCTTGGACTGCGCCGCCTGCTGCCACGGCAGCACGCCGAGCAGGGTCACGTTCAAGCCCAGGTACAGCACCGCCACGATCGGGATCGACCACAGCACCGCGCGCGGAATCGTACGGCGCGGCTTGCGGATCTCGCCGCCGAGCATGCACACGTTGTTGTAGCCGCCGTAGTCGTACACCGCGATCAGCGCCACCGCGCCGAAGCCCAGCCAGAAGCCGTGCGGCGACGCCGGCCGCGCCTGCAGGAACTCGCGCGCCAGTGCCATGTCGAAATGCAGCGCGCCGCTGAGCACGATCCACACGCAGGCGGCGATCACCACCGCACTGACCAGCAGCGACAGCAACTGCACCGAGCGCACCTGCCGGTACAGCAGCGCGGTGTTGAACAGGCACAGCGCCATGGCGATGCCGGTGAGCGCGGTGTGGCTCAGCCCGGGCATCAGGTAGGCCAGGTACTGCGCGCAGCCGACTGCCGCCGCCGCCACCGACAGCGGCGCGGTCAGCAGCGTCTGCCACAGGTAAAGGAAACCGAACAGGCGCCCGGCGCGATCGCGGCCATAGGCCTCGCGCAGGTAGTGGTACGGCCCGCCCGAGCGCGGGATCGCCGAACCCAGTTCGGCCCACACCAGGCCGTCGCACAGGCACAGCAGCGCGCCGACCACCCAGCCCAGCAGCACCGCCGGCCCGGCCAGCGCCGACAGCGCCAGCGGGATGGTGATGAACGGGCCGATCCCGATCATGTTGAGCAGGTTGGCCGACAGCGCGCTCCAGAACCCCAGCGTGCGCGGCGGCGCGTCCTGGTCCGCGGCGGACGGGGAGGACGCGACGGGTGCGGCGAGCGATGTCATGTGCATGCGCGATCCTGCGGGGAGGGAAGGGATGCGACGGGCTGCGTGGCAGGGGTGGGGACGAGACCGTCGGCGCACCGCACCAGGCCCGGTTGCAGGCGATGCAGATCGAGGATCAGCACCTGGTTGGCACCGGCGCGCAGCCAGGCGCCGGGGCAGTACAGGCACTGCTGCGGGCCGATGTCCCAGTAGCGGCCGAGCAGGCGCCCGTTGACCCACAGATAGCCCTTGCGCCAGTCGCGCATGTCCAGGTGCACGTCGCCGGGCTGGTCGATAGTGAACTCGGTGGCGAAGAACAGGCCCGGGCGCTGCGGCGGTGCCTGCAGTGGGCGCAGCGACGGCGTCGGATCCATGTCCAGCGCTAGCCCGCGCACCTCCCAACTGTGCAGGTCCTGGCCATCGAGCCGCACCGGACCGAGCAGGCCCTTGCGATCGCCCAGCGCCGGGCCAAAGTTGATGTGGCCGAAGCTGTCGACCAGCACCTCCAGATCGCGCGTGTCCTGCGCTGCATCGGGCAGGCGCAACTGCAGCGCGCTGTGCAGGCGCGGATGCCGCACCCGCGACACGTGGTCCAGTTCGCGCCCGTCCAGATGCACCACCGCGTAGTCGTGGACCTGTCCCAGGTGCAGCGTCCGGCCCGCACCGATCCGCTGCCGATACAGCACCAGGCCCTGGTCCTGGCCGAGCAGGCGCTGGTTGTCGATCGGAGTGTCGGTCTGCAGCGCGGGGCCGAGGTTGTCCCACAGCGCGGCCACGGGCGTGGCCTGCACCGCAGCGAACTTCGCGCGGCGCGGTGCGGCCGGTAGCGGGGGCGGTGGCGCATCTGCCTGCGCGGCGATGATCTTGCGCAGCGTGAAATAGGTCGGCGTCGCACGGCCGGCCTCGTCGATCGGCGCGCCATAGTCGTAGCTGGTCAGCGCCGGCTGGAACTGCGAACCGTCGTCCTCGGCATTGGCCCCGGCACTGAGACCGAAATTGGTGCCACCGTGCACTACGTACAGATTGAACGAATAGCCGGCGGCGGCGATGCGGCGCAGTAGCGGCGCATAGTCGCGACGCGCGAACTTCGGCTCGCCCCAGTGCGTGAGCCAGCCGGGGTAGCCCTCGGACACCCACACCGGCGCCTGCCCGGCTAAGGCCGTGGCCGCCTGCAGATCGTGCAGATCGGGACCATCGAGGCCTAGCGCGGCGCCGGGCAGCATCGCCTGGCGCCGCCGCAGATCCTTGAGCCCTTCGGCCAGCGAGAACGGCCCGTCGACCCCATGCCCCCGCCACAGCGCGGCCAGCGCCTGCAGATAGCCGACGTCGCTGCCGTGCATCGAGTATTCGTTCTCGATCTGCAGCATCAGCACCGGCCCACCGGCACTGGCCATCAACGGCGCGATGCGCGGCGCGATCGCCCCGATGTAGCGCTCCACCGCCGCCATGTAGCGCGCATCGTGGCGATCGCGCAGACGGATGTTCGCCTCGCGCAGCAGATACGGCGGCAACCCGCCCAGCGTCCACTCCGCGCACACATACGGACCCGGGCGCAGATACACCCACAACCCTTCCTGCTGGCACAGCCGGATGAATCCGACGAAATCGCGTTCGCCGCTGTCCAGATCGAACTGCCCCGGCGCCGTTTCCAGCGCATTCCACATCAGGTACAGCGCGATGGTATTCAGCCCCATCGCCTTGGCCATGCGAATCCGATGCAACCAATCCGCCTTCGCGATCCGCAGCGGATGCAGTTCTCCACTGCGGATCTGCCAGGGTTGCCCGTCCAGCGTGAAGCGGCCCTGGGCGAAACCGAATGTGTGCGGCCGCCCGTCCGGCACCGGCGCTGATGCCGGCGCCGCCGCGCGCAGCATCGGCATCGCCGCCAAGCCCAACGGCGCCAGCAAACCGAACCGACAGAATGCGCGGCGTTTCAATGCGCGCTCCAGGAGGATCGTTGCAGTTGCAGTTGCAGTTGCCTTGGTTGTTGCTGTTGCTCTTCAGCTTTTGCTCTTCCCGGGTCCCCTCCGCAGCGGCGGAGCTGGCGGGTAAAACCCCCCGCAGGGGGGCGGCGCACAAGGATGTGCGCCGTTTTCGGCCGGGGCAGGATGCCCCGTCCGAAAATCCCGCTAGCGGAGCGGACCCGCGCAGCGGGCGCGAAGGCGGGGTGTGCTTTCTTTTGGTTACTTTTCTTTGCA
>NZ_AQOI01000017.1:0-5782 GCF_000364665.1 Xanthomonas sp. SHU 199 | reverse complement strand
GTGAAAAAGTCGGCTAATATGGCCGGCTCGCTTCGAGGAAAAGCCTTCGGGTTTGGACGAAGAAGCGGCGTCAACCACCTGATCAAAAAGGTGTTGACGGCAAGAAAAAAGCCGCTATGATGGGCGGCTCGGTTCGACGAAAAGCCCTCGGGTTTGAAGACGAACCAGCGTCAACCGCCTCGAAATGAGGTGTTGACGGAAACAAAAAGCCCGCTATAATGGGCGGCTCACTCGGACGAAAACGTCGGGGTGAAAAGGGAAAGGCGCTGAGGCCGGCCCCAAGGTTCTTTGACAGTGTGCGCAGGTAACTTGTGAGGACGCCTGCAGATGGAAGTATGTCCATCTTGCAGACGTTCGAATCAAGAGCAACAAATCAATTGCTTTGCAAGCGATACGTAGCTTGGTTTGAACTCTGCATATCAAAGCTTTTGCCTTCGGGCATGTAGTTTTAAGTGAAGAGTTTGATCCTGGCTCAGAGTGAACGCTGGCGGCAGGCCTAACACATGCAAGTCGAACGGCAGCACAGGAGAGCTTGCTCTCTGGGTGGCGAGTGGCGGACGGGTGAGGAATACATCGGAATCTACCTTTTCGTGGGGGATAACGTAGGGAAACTTACGCTAATACCGCATACGACCTTAGGGTGAAAGCGGAGGACCTTCGGGCTTCGCGCGGATAGATGAGCCGATGTCGGATTAGCTAGTTGGCGGGGTAAAGGCCCACCAAGGCGACGATCCGTAGCTGGTCTGAGAGGATGATCAGCCACACTGGAACTGAGACACGGTCCAGACTCCTACGGGAGGCAGCAGTGGGGAATATTGGACAATGGGCGCAAGCCTGATCCAGCCATGCCGCGTGGGTGAAGAAGGCCTTCGGGTTGTAAAGCCCTTTTGTTGGGAAAGAAAAGCAGTCGGTTAATACCCGATTGTTCTGACGGTACCCAAAGAATAAGCACCGGCTAACTTCGTGCCAGCAGCCGCGGTAATACGAAGGGTGCAAGCGTTACTCGGAATTACTGGGCGTAAAGCGTGCGTAGGTGGTTGTTTAAGTCCGTTGTGAAAGCCCTGGGCTCAACCTGGGAATTGCAGTGGATACTGGGCAACTAGAGTGTGGTAGAGGATGGCGGAATTCCCGGTGTAGCAGTGAAATGCGTAGAGATCGGGAGGAACATCTGTGGCGAAGGCGGCCATCTGGACCAACACTGACACTGAGGCACGAAAGCGTGGGGAGCAAACAGGATTAGATACCCTGGTAGTCCACGCCCTAAACGATGCGAACTGGATGTTGGGTGCAACTTGGCACGCAGTATCGAAGCTAACGCGTTAAGTTCGCCGCCTGGGGAGTACGGTCGCAAGACTGAAACTCAAAGGAATTGACGGGGGCCCGCACAAGCGGTGGAGTATGTGGTTTAATTCGATGCAACGCGAAGAACCTTACCTGGTCTTGACATCCACGGAACTTTCCAGAGATGGATTGGTGCCTTCGGGAACCGTGAGACAGGTGCTGCATGGCTGTCGTCAGCTCGTGTCGTGAGATGTTGGGTTAAGTCCCGCAACGAGCGCAACCCTTGTCCTTAGTTGCCAGCACGTAATGGTGGGAACTCTAAGGAGACCGCCGGTGACAAACCGGAGGAAGGTGGGGATGACGTCAAGTCATCATGGCCCTTACGACCAGGGCTACACACGTACTACAATGGTAGGGACAGAGGGCTGCAAGCCGGCGACGGTAAGCCAATCCCAGAAACCCTATCTCAGTCCGGATTGGAGTCTGCAACTCGACTCCATGAAGTCGGAATCGCTAGTAATCGCAGATCAGCATTGCTGCGGTGAATACGTTCCCGGGCCTTGTACACACCGCCCGTCACACCATGGGAGTTTGTTGCACCAGAAGCAGGTAGCTTAACCTTCGGGAGGGCGCTTGCCACGGTGTGGCCGATGACTGGGGTGAAGTCGTAACAAGGTAGCCGTATCGGAAGGTGCGGCTGGATCACCTCCTTTTGAGCATGACAGCTTCATCTGTCAGGCGTCCTCACAAGTAACCTGCATTCAGAGAGTTCCGCCACAGGGCGGAGCACCCCGAAATACCGGGGCCATAGCTCAGCTGGGAGAGCACCTGCTTTGCAAGCAGGGGGTCGTCGGTTCGATCCCGACTGGCTCCACCACTGACGAAGACTTTGGGTCTGTAGCTCAGGTGGTTAGAGCGCACCCCTGATAAGGGTGAGGTCGGTGGTTCGAGTCCTCCCAGACCCACCACTCTGAATGTATCGCACACTAAGAATTTAGATGCTCGGCGTTGAGGCCGTAGCGTTGTTCTTTAATAATTTGTGATGTAGCGAGCGTTTGAGAACACACTTCTCGACGTGTCGTTGTGGCTAAGGCGGGGACCTCGAGTCCCTAGAAATTGAGTCGTTATAGTTCGCGTCCAGGCTTTGTACCCCTGGACTGAATATGACCTTGAGGCAACTTGAGGTTATATGGTCAAGCGAATAAGCGCACACGGTGGATGCCTTGGCGGTCAGAGGCGATGAAGGACGTGGCAGCCTGCGAAAAGTGTCGGGGAGCTGGCAACAAGCTTTGATCCGGCAATGTCCGAATGGGGAAACCCACTGCTTCGGCAGTATCCTGCAGTGAATACATAGCTGCTGGAAGCGAACCCGGTGAACTGAAATATCTAAGTAACCGGAGGAAAAGAAATCAACCGAGATTCCCTAAGTAGTGACGAGCGAACGGGGACTAGCCCTTAAGCTGGTATGGTTTTAGAAAAACAACCTGGAAAGGTTGGCCATAGAAGGTGATAGCCCTGTATTTGAAAGGGCCATACCAGTGAATACGAGTAGGGCGGGGCACGTGAAACCCTGTCTGAACATGGGGGGACCATCCTCCAAGGCTAAATACTCCTGACCGACCGATAGTGAACCAGTACCGTGAGGGAAAGGCGAAAAGAACCCCGGAGAGGGGAGTGAAATAGATCCTGAAACCGTGTGCGTACAAGCAGTAGGAGCTCGCAAGAGTGACTGCGTACCTTTTGTATAATGGGTCAGCGACTTACTGTTCGTGGCAAGCTTAACCGTATAGGGGAGGCGAAGGGAAACCGAGTCTGATAAGGGCGCATAGTCGCGGGCAGTAGACCCGAAACCGGGTGATCTAGTCATGCCCAGGGTGAAGGTCAGGTAACACTGACTGGAGGCCCGAACCCACTCCCGTTGCAAAGGTAGGGGATGAGGTGTGATTAGGAGTGAAAAGCTAATCGAACCCGGAGATAGCTGGTTCTCCTCGAAAGCTATTTAGGTAGCGCCTCATATGTATCCTCTCGGGGGTAGAGCACTGTTATGGCTAGGGGGTCATCGCGACTTACCAAACCATTGCAAACTCCGAATACCGAGACGGACTGTATGGGAGACACACGGCGGGTGCTAACGTCCGTCGTGAAAAGGGAAACAACCCAGACCCACAGCTAAGGTCCCAAATTCACTGCTAAGTGGAAAACGATGTGGAAAGGCATAGACAGCCAGGAGGTTGGCTTAGAAGCAGCCACCCTTTAAAGAAAGCGTAATAGCTCACTGGTCGAGTCGGTCTGCGCGGAAGATTTAACGGGGCTAAGCAGTGAACCGAAGCTTGGGGTGCATCGCGATAAGCGATGCGCGGTAGAGGAGCGTTCCGTAAGCCTGCGAAGGTGGATTGAGAAGTCTGCTGGAGGTATCGGAAGTGCGAATGCTGACATGAGTAACGACAATGCGGGTGAAAAACCCGCACGCCGAAAGCCCAAGGTTTCCTTGCGCAACGTTAATCGGCGCAGGGTGAGTCGGCCCCTAAGGCGAGGGCGAAAGCCGTAGTCGATGGGAAGCAGGTTAATATTCCTGCACCTCGCGTAAGTGCGATGGAGGGACGGAGAAGGTTAGGTGTACCGGGCGTTGGTTGTCCCGGGGAAAGGCGGTAGGTTTGGATCTTTGGCAAATCCGGGATCCTTTAAGACCGAGCACCGAGACGAGTCTTTTAGACGAAGTCACTGATACCACGCTTCCAGGAAAAGCTCCTAAGCTTCAGCTTACGCAGACCGTACCGTAAACCGACACAGGTGGGTAGGATGAGAATTCTCAGGCGCTTGAGAGAACTCGGGTGAAGGAACTAGGCAACATGGCACCGTAACTTCGGGAGAAGGTGCACCCTTTTTGGTGGCTCGTGCGAGCTATAGCTGAAGAGGGTCGCAGAAACCAGGCCGCTGCGACTGTTTATCAAAAACACAGCACTCTGCAAACACGAAAGTGGACGTATAGGGTGTGACGCCTGCCCGGTGCTGGAAGGTTAATTGATGGGGTCAGCCGCAAGGCGAAGCTCTTGATCGAAGCCCCAGTAAACGGCGGCCGTAACTATAACGGTCCTAAGGTAGCGAAATTCCTTGTCGGGTAAGTTCCGACCTGCACGAATGGCGTAACGACAGCGGCGCTGTCTCCACCCGAGACTCAGTGAAATTGAAATCGCTGTGAAGATGCAGCGTTCCCGTGGCAAGACGGAAAGACCCCGTGAACCTTTACTATAGCTTTACACTGAACGTTGAGTTCGTCTGTGTAGGATAGGTGGGAGGCTATGAAACTGTGGCGCTAGCTGCAGTGGAGCCATCCTTGAAATACCACCCTGTCGTGCTTGACGTTCTAACCTAGGTCCGTAATCCGGATCGGGGACCGTGTATGGTGGGTAGTTTGACTGGGGCGGTCTCCTCCTAAAGAGTAACGGAGGAGCACGAAGGTACGCTCAGCGCGGTCGGACATCGCGCACTGTGTGCAAAGGCATAAGCGTGCTTGACTGCAAGATCGACGGATCAAGCAGGTACGAAAGTAGGTCTTAGTGATCCGGTGGTTCTGTATGGAAGGGCCATCGCTCAACGGATAAAAGGTACTCCGGGGATAACAGGCTGATACCGCCCAAGAGTTCATATCGACGGCGGTGTTTGGCACCTCGATGTCGGCTCATCACATCCTGGGGCTGTAGTCGGTCCCAAGGGTATGGCTGTTCGCCATTTAAAGTGGTACGCGAGCTGGGTTCAGAACGTCGTGAGACAGTTCGGTCCCTATCTGCCATGGGCGTTGGAGATTTGAGAGGGGCTGCTCCTAGTACGAGAGGACCGGAGTGGACGAACCTCTGGTGTTCCGGTTGTCACGCCAGTGGCATTGCCGGGTAGCTATGTTCGGAAGCGATAACCGCTGAAAGCATCTAAGCGGGAAGCGCGCCTCAAGATGAGATCTCCCGGGACACAAGTCCCCTAAAGGAACCATGTAGACTACGTGGTTGATAGGTCAGGTGTGTAAGTGCAGCAATGCATTGAGCTAACTGATACTAATGATCCGTGCGGCTTGACCATATAACCTCAAGATGCTTCCTCATAAGCATCCCTTAGCGCGACACACGTCGATCGCTCTCACTCGCTCGCTACATCACACCCCATGAGAGGCTGGCGCCCTGCCGTCCTCGGTCCAACAACCGAGAACACGCACGCGGCGACACTCCAACCGTCTCCCTGGTGAAATTAGCGCTGTGGAACCACCCGATCCCATCCCGAACTCGGAAGTGAAACGCAGCTGCGCCGATGGTAGTGTGGCTCAAGCCATGCGAGAGTAGGTCATCGCCAGGGGCTTTACCCCAAATCCCCGTCCCACAAGGACGGGGATTTTTTATTGCGAGTGGAAAAAACCAACACGACACGCGCAGGCGAGGGAAGCACGGGCGCACGCCCCGCGGCGACATGCCACCCGGGGGCTGCGCGCCGTACCCTCACCCCAACCCCTCTCCCG
>NZ_AQOI01000016.1:0-18931 GCF_000364665.1 Xanthomonas sp. SHU 199 | reverse complement strand
AGGGGGGAGCCGCTGACCGTGGACCCGACCCGGCCGGAACTGCCGCCGTCGCCGGAACCGCCGTCGCAGGCCATGCCGACCTGACGCACACGCAACCGGCGCCGCGCACCCCGCATCGACGACGGTTCGCGGCAGTCGAGGCGCAGCGGCGCTGCCGGCGGCGCATGTGCACGCGCCGCCGCGGACAATCCACGCCCCCGCGCCCGGGCTTCGGGCGCAGCGCACGACGCGGCGCTTCCGTCATGGGCAACCGGCCGAGCGCCTTCGCCTCGGTCGCGCGTCCATCAGGCGACCTCTTTCGACACGGCAGACCGATGTTCGGCGCCACGCCTGCCGAACACGATCACGCTGCAGAGCGCGAGGATCCAGACACTGATGCCGCCATACAACATCACCCATTGCATGCCTTGGATCATGGCTGCCGCCGCGACGTCGGGCGGAACCGTCGGCGTGGAGAGGCCCTGCCCCGCCGCGTGTGCGGTTCCGCCGGAAAGCCGCTCAGCCAGCCCCCGCAGCAACGTGGCGTCGACCGTCGGCAGCGTCCGGCGGAGAAAGGACAACACGCCCTCCACCAGGATGAATCCCATGACCGCGATATTGATCGCAAGGCTGATCAGGCGCGCACTGGTGTCCATGCCGGAGGCCATGCCGGTACGCGCGACGCAGACCGACGCGGTGATGGTATTGGTCACCGGGGTGTTGACGATCCCCAACCCGGTACCGGCCAGCAGGCACCCGGGGAGCATCGTCAACCAACTGGCCCGCACCGTGCCGCTGCCCCACGCCATCAGCAACAAGCCGGCTCCGATCGCAAACAGGCCGGCAGGAATCACGGTATGCGCGCGGTAGCGCAGCGCCAGCCGCTCGCCCAACGGCGGCAGCACCAGGGTCGGCAAGGTGTAAGCCAGCAGCGAAAGTCCGGTGGCCACGTTGCCGTAGCCCAGCCCATGCTGGAACAGCAGCGGCAGATAGATCATGAGCGGCCAGAAGCTGAAGTTCATGCCCATCGAGCCCAACAGGGCGCCGGAAAAGTCGCGGATGCGGAACACCGAGAAGTCGAACATGGGCGCGTCGGCGCGGCGCTCCGCCACAACGAACGCGACGCAGCTGCCGCTGGCGATGATCAGACTCGCCAGCGACGAAACGCTGCCAAAGCCGGCTACCGGCCCTTGCGTGATGAACCACGCCAAGGCGAGCACCGCGACCGACAGCGAGACGATCCCGGCGACGTCCAAACGGCGCCGCTGCGGATCGCGCGACTCATCGACACCGACAAGCGCCAGCCCCAGGGCGATCGCGGAAATGGGAACGTGCACAAGGAAAACCCATTCCCAACTCCACAACGCGACGATGCCGGCACCGATGATCGGGCCGAAACCCAGGCCGATGCCGAAGACGATCCCCCAGATCCCAAACGCCTTGGCACGGGCCGTCGCGTCTGCGAATTGCTGCGAGAGCACGGCGAACTGGCACACCAGCATGGCGCCCCCGGCCATCCCCTGAAGGAAGCGACCAGCGATCAGCAGCGCCGTGCTCCCTGCAAGGCCGCATACCAAGGAGGTCACGCCGAACAGGAACACGCAGATCAGGAAGATCCGCTTGCGCCCGTAGCGGTCGGCCAGCGTGCCCGTCGCCATCAGCACGGTGGTGCAGGCGATGGTGTAGGCATTCATGATCCACTGCAGATCGCGGAAGCTGCCGTGCAGCGCCGCTTCGAGGAGGGGAAGGATCACCGGCACGCTGGAGATCTCCAGACCGAACATCAGCGAAGCCAGGCAGGCGGCCGCCAGCGTGAGGGTGTTCCTGCGCGCGGAAGGAAGGTGCGTCATGGGCTTTTCCTAGAGGGACATCCGCCCGCGGCGCCGAGCGGACCGACCGGTGCACGGCGGGTCGATTCGGGCTTGGGAGCGGCTGACTTCCAGTCTGGGAGCACACAATGGATGATGGAAATGATTTAATTTTCTTGAATTAATTAAAAAATGGACTGAATCGCATGGACTACGATCCGGATCTGTTACGCACCTTCGTTGCGGTGAACGAGACTGGCGGCTTCACGCGCGCAGGCGAACGGCTGCACCTCACCCAGTCGGCCATCAGCCATCACATTCGCAAACTGGAAGCGCAGGCCGGCACGGCACTGCTGAATCGCACAACCCGCCGGGTGAGCCTGACCGAAGACGGCGAAGACTTTCTTCGCCATGCGACGCAGGTGCTGCAGGCGCATGACGCGCTCGCACGGCGTTTCCGGCGTTCTCCGGTGTCCGGCACGGTGCGTTTCGGTGCCCCCGAAAGCTACGTCGGCGATCGCCTTCCGCCGATGCTGGCGCGGTTCGCACGGATGTTTCCGGCGGTGCGGCTGGACGTGACGGTGGATACCTATGCCGCGCTGCACGAGCAGATCGTTGCGGGCTCCCTCGACCTGGCGGTGACACTCGCACTGGAGGACGATCCGACAACGCCCCTGCTGCGCCGGACCCGCTTCGTGTGGGCGGCCGCGCCAGCGTTCGCGCCGGCCGCGAATGTGCCAGTCCCGCTCGCTTTTGCGCCCAAGCCCTGCCTGCACCGGCAGGTGGGAACCGCTGCACTGGAGCGCGCCGATCTCGCCTGGCGAGTGGCATTCACCTCGCCAAGTCAGCAGGGACTGCGTGCCGCCGTGAAGGCCGGCCTGGCCATCACCGCCCTACCCCAGGAAGATCTGGAAGCGGGAATGGTCGCCGTGGACGAGCGCTTTGGATTGCCGCCGTTGCCGCACGCCAGCTTCCGGCTGCTGTGGAGCGAGGCCAACCGAACGCCGGCAGCGGAGGCGCTAGCGCAACAACTGTCGCAATCACCCGAGGCACTTTCCGGCAGCGACGCGATGCCCGCCGACTGAAATAAAAAAGCCCGCTTGCAGCGAACTGCCAGCGGGCTTTGCTCCCTCCCCCACGTCGGGATGCAGGGCGATCTTGGGCGCTTTTTTTGGACATTGCACGCTGCACTGCAAAACGATACCGGGCAGTACATTCTGCGTGGGAGGGAATGGGGAGACGGGAATGGGGAATAGATAAGCGGGGGATACGCGCGTTGCGTGCTTTCGCATGCCGGCGCGGCGCGGCGCACAGCGCATCCACCCGCAGCCAGCGAAGCACGCCCAACGCGATCTCTGTCGCGCTAAGGCGATGCCGCCGGTGCCGGCGCCTCCGGCAGCCATGCCGGTTGCTTGTCGTACCACTCGCGCGCGCCGAGCAGATGCCATTGCCGCTGTTCGCCGCGCAGCGCCACGCCCACGCCGAGCACGCCCCAGCGCGCGTACAGATCGCCCTGCGTGCCGGCATCGCCAACGCGCAGGCGCGCGCGCAAGGCCACCCGTTCGTTCTCCGCCGCGACCCGATCCAGCCACAGTGCGTCCTTGCGCCAGCGCAGCTGTCCGCTGGCCTGCAGTTGTCCGGCATCGGCCAGCTTCAGCAACCACGCCGGCGCATCGCTGTGCTGCGCGAACACCGCCAGCACCGGGCCGGCGTCGCGCATCTGCATCTGTACCTGCGCATCGGCCTGCACCGGCGCCGCCGCGGCGATGCGGCCCTGCGGAATGCGCAGCGTCGCCCACCAGTCGCCCTGCTTGGGCTGGGTGCCGTAGCGCACGCCCTGCAGGCGCAGGGTGCTGCCGCTCAGATCGAAGCGCTTGTCCTGCAGCTCGGCGCGGCGCAGCCGCGCGTCCAGGTCGAGATCGCCGGCCAGTTCCAGGCCCGCGGTCTGCAGCCGCGCTTGGCGGCCGAGCACGCGCACGGTGCCCTGGCCGACCTGGCCGGACGCATCCAGCTGCAGATCGCCGCTGAGCCGGCCATCGCCGCCGAGCACACGCACCTGCGCCGCCGGCAGGTAGCGGTTGTAGGCGCGCAGGTCCGGCACGCGCGCATCGGCGAAGCGCAGCCGCGCCTGCAACGAGTCGCGCAAGGAGGCCAGCGCGCCGTCGCCCTGCAAGTCCAGTTGCAGGTTCTCGCCTTCGACAAAGCTGGCCTTGGGCGCGTCCAGCGGCGCCAGCGCGAAGCGGCGCATGCGCACGTCCAGTTGCGTGCGCGGCTGTTCGGCGCTGCCGACGATGCGGCCGACCGCCTGCGCCTTGCCGCTCAGGCGCACGCGCATGATCTCCGCCACCGCCTGCACGTCGGGTACGTCGAGGCGGCTGCCGGGCTGCAGCGCGCCCTGCCGCAATTGCAGATCGGCGGCGACGTCGCCGCCGCCATCGAGCTGGAACCACGGCTTGCGCACCAGCAGGTCGCTGATCCAGTTCAATGATTCGAAATGCCAGCGTCCCTGCACGCGGCCGGAGGTGCGCGGCAGCAACGCCGCCAGGTCGTCGAACGGCACCTGGCGCCCGGCGATGCGCAGGTCGGCATCGAGCATGCTGCGCGGATCGACCTGACCGGGCAGGCGCGCGCGGGCGCGGATGTCCTCGCCCTCCACGTCCAGCAGCAGCGCCAGCACGCCGCGATCGGTGGCGCCCACGCCGGCATGCAGCGGCACCCGCCAGTTGAGCGTGCTGCCGGGCTGCAGCGCGCCGCGCAGCAGGTGCAGATCGGCCTGCACATGGCCCAGCCCGGGTTCGGTACTGAGTTTGGTGGTGTCGCCGGCGGTGTCGATGCGCAGGGCCACGCTGCGGCCGTGCATGCGCAGCGCCAGGTCGGTGATGCCCAGCTTGCGCAGCCCCGGCGCCTGCGCGCGGTAGTGGCGCGGGAACGAGAAGCGCGCGTCCAGCGTGGCCTGGTCGGCGATCTGGCGCTTGCCGTAGCGCACGCTGGCGTCCTCGAACACGATCTGCGAGCGGAACAGTTCCGAGGGGCCGCCACGCAACTGCTTGAGGAAACCGACGGTGCCGTGGCCCTTGCCCTCGACCGCAAAATCGCCGAAGCGTGCGCGGCGCAGCGTGCCGCTGTGGATCGCGTCGAAGCGCAGGGTCCAGCCCTGGTCGCTGGGCGGCGGTGGCGGGATCATCTCCTCGACGCGGTCCATCTCGCCGATCACGTTCACCGCTTCCATCCACGGCAGGCGCACTTCGCGATGCAGCAGCGGCAGCAGCGCGATGCGCGCGCTGGCGCGGTCGGCACGCACCTGCCAGACATTGCGCTGCACGTGGCCGCGCATGCGCACGTTCCAGGCGGTGATGAAGCCGGGCAGCACGGTGACGGCCGGCCCGGTGTGCATGCGGAACTTCTCCGGCTTGCGGTTGGTGGCCAAGTCGAACAGCGGCGTGTTGAGGAACACGTTGCCGGCCAGCAGATACAGCAGGTAGGCGATCAGCAGGCCGCGCAGGAGCAGGCGCCAACCGCGCGGCAGACGCCGGTAGCGAGCATGGACGGCGGTCAGTGGGCGGGCGGAGAGCGGCACCGCCGCACTATCGCCGCGGTGCGGCGTGGAACGCGTGAAAGCGACGGTGGCGCGTACCCGGCGTTGCGTGGCGGTGCACGCAGGGCCGCCAGGCCGCTCCATTGCACCGGCTGCATGCGCGCTGCGTCCTGCCATCGCAAACCAGACCCCACAAGGAGAGTGGAGAAACCAGCGCCCCTCTCCCATCGGGAGAGGGGTTGGGGTGAGGGTCCGGCGCGCGAAGCGCCGCACACATCGCACACACCGTGGCGTACATCCTCATCGCTGCGTCCGTTGCGCCGCATGCGCCGCCACGCGACAGGCGCAAAAAGTGGGGACACACCCCAACGCGGGCCTCGGCCCGATCCGCGATAATTGCCCTCCCCTTCCCACGCCATGGTCGCCGCATGTCCGCCGAACGTATCCTCCATCCCCGCCTGCGCGAACGCATCGTCAGCGCCGAGGCCGCGGCGGCGTTGATCCAGCCCGGCGAGACGGTGGCGATGAGCGGCTTCACCGGCTCCGGCTATCCCAAGGCGGTGCCGATGGCGCTGGCGCAGCGCATCGAGGCGGCGCACCTGCAGGGGCAATCGTTCAAGATCCAGCTGATGACCGGCGCCTCCACCGCGCCAGAACTGGACGGCGCCCTGGCCAAGGCCGACGGCATCGCCCTGCGCATGCCGTTCCAGTCCGACCCGGACGCGCGCCAGCGTATCAACGCCGGCACGCTGGACTACATCGACATCCACCTCAGCCACGTCGCCCAGCACGTGTGGTTCGGTTTCTATGGGCAGATCGACACCGCGGTGGTGGAAGTAGCCGGCATTCGCGAAGACGGCAGCCTGATCCCGTCGACCTCGGTCGGCAACAACAAGACCTGGCTGGACCTGGCGAAGAAGGTGATCGTCGAGGTCAACGACTGGCAGCCGGCCGGCATCGACGGCATGCACGACGTGTACTACGGCACCGCGTTGCCACCACACCGCAAGCCGATCCCGCTGCTGCACGCCGACGACCGCATCGGCGAACCATCGCTGCGCTGCGACCCGGACAAGATCGTGGCGGTGGTGCGCACCCACGGCCCCGACCGCAACAGCCCGTTCACGCCCGCAGATGCCACCAGCCAACGCATCGCCGAGCACCTGATCGCGTTCTTCCAGCACGAGGTCGGCAAGGGCCGGCTGCCGCCGAACCTGCTGCCGCTGCAGTCTGGCGTGGGCAACATTCCCAACGCGGTGCTGGCCGGCCTGGCCAGCAGCGGCTTCCGCGACCTCAGCGCGTTCACCGAGGTGATCCAGGACGGCATGCTCGACCTGTTGCGCAGCGGCGTGCTCAAGGTCGCCTCGTGCACCGGCTTCGCGCTGAGCCCGGAGGCCAACGAGGAGTTCAAGCGCAACATCGACTTCTACCGCGAGCGCATCATCCTGCGCACGCAGGAGATCTCCAACCATCCGGAACTGGTGCGGCGGCTGGGCTGCATCGGCATGAACGGCATGATCGAAGCCGACCTGTACGGCAACGTCAATTCCACCCACGTGATGGGCAGCCGCATCATGAACGGTATCGGCGGCTCCGGCGACTTCGCGCGCAACGGCTTCCTGTCGATCTTCCTCAGCCCCAGCACGGCAAAGAACGGCAGCATCTCCTCGATCGTGCCGATGGTCAGCCACGTCGACCACACCGAGCACGACGTCTCCATCATCGTCACGGAGCACGGCCTGGCCGACCTGCGCGGCCTGCCGCCGCGGCAGCGCGCGCAACAGTTGCTCGCGCACTGCGTGGACCCGAGCTACCGCGCGCAGTTGCAGGACTATTTCGACCGTGCCCTGCACGCCAGCTACGGCAAGCACACCCCACACCTGCTGCCCGAGGCGCTGTCCTGGCACCAGCGCTGGCTGGATACAGGGACGATGCACGCGGGCGGCTGAGTCACCGATCGGCAGCGGGGTATGCAGCCCTTCCCACATTGCAGCCCTGCCATCCCGACATCTGCGCGAATGTCCGGCGCCTTTGTAGCAGTGGCTTCAGCCGCGACGCGTTTTCCCGAGGTCGCGCTTGAAAGCGCTCCTACGACGGCAGTCGATGATTCTGGAGTGCCGCTGAGCGCTGCGGGACCGCGCGTCGGGACTGAAGTCCCTCCCACAGTGCGGTCCCGTGCCATCCCGACATCTGCGCGGGTGGTCGGCGCCCTGGTAGCAGCGGCTTCCACCCGCAACGCGTTTTTCCGAGGTCGCGCTTGAAAGCGCTCCTACGACGGCTGCCGATGATTCTGGAGTGCCGCTGAGCACTGCGGGACAGCGACAGCGCGTCGGGACTGAAGTCCCTCCCACAGTGCAGCCCTCTCGCATCCGAAGTCCGCGCGAATGTGCGGCATCGTCGTAGAAGCGGCTTCAGCCGCGACGGGCGTTACGGGTCACGCTTCTCGCGGCTGAAGCCACTCCTACGACACCGCTGCGGATTCGGCGGTCGCTTGCAGGTTGTCGGCGCCAGATGCGGTCTCGGGCGCGGTCAGGAACGCCAGCTTGCGGCCGCGCGGCAACTGCTTGAGTGCGTACTCGGCGCGCGAGGCGGCGGCGCGGTCGGGATAGGCACGGCTGGCCAGCAGGCGCACCGGTGGGTTGGCGCGGGTGTACTTGGCACCGGCGCCGCGCAGGTGCGCCTGGAAGCGCGCCTGCAGGTCCGGGGTGATGCCGGCGTAGTAACTGCCGTTGCGGCATTCGAGCAGGTACAGGAACCAGGGCGAGTCGGCGGCCATGCGGCCATTATCGACGTGGCGGCGGGTTTCGCCAGAAGCGGTGTCCGCACATGCGCGCTTGCGACCTCGGACAGCACCTATTGGCCAGACCCCGATGTCGTCCGACGCGGCGCTGGCGGCATCGGCCAGTTGCCGATCTTCGGCGGTCAGCTTCACCCCACGCGCATGGCGCTGGAACAGCGTTGCGCCGAGCAGGGCCTGGTGCGTCCGGCAGGCGATCGCCGCTATGCCCCCGGCCCATCAATGCGCGGCTTGTATATCCCATCGCGCCACTTCCACGCCGTCGCGCTGAACCGGCGACAACCGGTCTTAACGCCTCGCCAACACCTTGCCAGCCGCTGCCACACACCGGCATACCGTGGTCACCGGATGGGCGGATAACGTCATCACCGGCACGCAGCCGTCGATACCGAAGCTCTCTCCCTTCGCATTCGGCGGCGCGTCCGGCCCCTCTTCCGGGCCTCCCCCGCCCCCACGCACGCAGCCGGTCAGGCTGCGTGCGTTTCTCCCAGCAGCGCCCTCAGGCCGCCTGCGCCACGCGCGCCTGGCGCCGTGCGCGCACCGCCTGCGCCAGCCGCTCGAGCACCTGCACCGAGGTGTCCCAGTCGATGCAGCCGTCGGTGATGCTCTGGCCGTAGACCAGCGGCTGACCCGCGACCAGCTCCTGGCGGCCACCACGCAGGTGGCTCTCCACCATCGCGCCGACGATGCGGGACTGCCCAGCCTCGAGCTGGCGGGCGATGTCCTCGATCACCTTGGGCTGGTTGTCCGGGTTCTTGCCGCTGTTGGCGTGGCTGGCGTCGACCATCAGCCGCGCCGGCAGGCCGGCCTTCTCCAGCACCTGCGCCGCCGCGGCCACGCTGTCGGCGTCGTAGTTGGGCTGGGTGCCGCCGCGCAGGATCACGTGGCAATCGGGATTGCCGGCCGTGGCCGCCACCGCGGTCTGCCCGTCCTTGGTGACCGCCAGGAAATGGTGCGGATGCGAGGCCGCGCCGACCGCATCGACCGCGATCTTGACGTCGCCACTGGTGCCGTTCTTGAAGCCCACCGGGCACGACAGGCCCGAGGCCATCTCGCGGTGCACCTGGCTCTCGGTAGTGCGCGCACCGATCGCGCCCCAGGCCACCAGGTCGGCGATGTACTGCGGCGAGATGATGTCGAGGAACTCCACGCCGGCCGGCAGACCCAGGCGGTTGATGTCGCGCAGCAGGCCGCGCGCCAGGCGCAGGCCCTTGTTGATGTCGAAGCTGCCGTCGAGGTTGGGGTCGTTGATCAGGCCCTTCCAGCCGACCGTGGTGCGCGGCTTCTCGAAGTACACCCGCATCACGATCTCCAGCGCATCGCCGTAGGTCTCGCGCAGAGGGCGCAGGCGCTGCGCGTACTCCATCGCCGCGACCGGGTCGTGGATCGAGCAGGGGCCGATCACCACCGCCAGGCGGTCGTCGCGGCCGTGCAGGATCTCGTGCAGCGCCGCGCGCGCGGCAGTGACGGTCTGCGAGGCTTCTTCGTCGCAGGGCAGCAGCGCCTGCAGCTGGGAGGGTGGGGTCAGCGGTTCGATCTTGCGGATGCGCAGATCGTCGGTGTGCGGGGCCATGTGCGTGTCTCGTCGGGGGGCTGTGTGGGGGCCAGATCCGGCGGCATGAAAAAAGCCGCCAGGTTCGCTGGCGGCTTTCGGGATTGCGGCTGAAGTGTCCTTCAGGGTGAACGCGATCCTTCCTCCGCCAGCGGCATCGGAAAACCGTAATACCAAAAGTAAAAGCTGCGGCAGGAAGCGTTCATGGGACGTAGTGATAGCACAGGGTTTGCGGCAGCGCCACAGTTGCATCAGCAACTTGTGGAGCCGGAAAAGAGGAACCGGGAATGGGGAATCGGAAAAGCGGTTCAACGCAGCGGTAGGGCCATGATGTCGCCGTCATCGCGTAGGAGCCTTTGACGCGTGGGTTCTTACGTGGCGCTGCGCGCTCCGGACCCTCACCCCAACCGCTCTCCCGGAGGGAGAGGGGCTAGAGCGCATCCCGCATGCCGAATCCCCACTCCCGAATCCCGGCCCCTCAGAAATCCAGCACATATTCCATCGCCACCTCGCGGCCGATCGCGTCGTACAGGGTGGTGTTGTAGAACTGGTAGCCGTAGTAGCGCTCCTTGTTGTCGTAGCCGACGGTATCGAGCACGTTGTTGATGTACAGGTTGACCTTCATCTTCGGGGCGATGCGGTAGCCGGCGGTGAGGTTCCAGTACAGCGCCGGGCCGACGCGACCGAAGTAACGCGTGGTGCTCTCGCCGAAGTGGCGGTTGCCGCTGTCGGTGACGCGGCAGGCGTCGGAAGGGCTGGGCTGGTAGCCGTCGTCGAAGCGAGTGCAGGTGCCCCAGTTCACCGCCTGGGTGGAGCCGAAACGCTTGGCGTACACGGTCAGGTCCAGCGGGCCGCCGTTCTCCCAGTGCACGCTGCCGCGCAGCTTGCTGCGGATCTTCTGGTCGCGCAGGTTCTTGTCGTCGTCGGTGCGATAGGTCTGCTCGTGGTAGCCGATCAGGTTGTTGTAATCCAGGGCGACACTGAAGTTGCCCCAGCGCGCGGTGTTGAAGCGGTACTTCAGCGAGGCATCGACGCCGGACACGTGCATCTGCGCGATGTTGATCGGCCCCTGCTCGATGCCGGTGACGCGGCCGGCGGCATCGCGCGCCACGCGCGAAAGGATGCGCGCGCAGTACTCGGCGCCGCCGGGATTGACCCACACGCCGCCTGCGGTGGTCAGGCCGGTGCGGCAGCCGGCTTCGGCGCTGAGCACCTCGTCGCGGTTGAGATCCTTGATCATGTCCTGCAAGCGGATCTTGTAGTAGTCCGCGGTCAGCGACAGGCCCTCGGCGATGTCCCAGACGAAGCCGGCGGTGACCGAGCGGCCGTGCTCCGATTCCAGGTCCGGGGTGCCGCGGCGGTTGACCTGCATCAGGTAGAACACGTCGCTGTTCTCGGCGCTGCAGCCGCCGGTGAGGTAATAGCCCTTCTGGATGCAGCGGTACTGGTCGATCACGGTCTGCTGGGTGGAGCTCGGTTCGCCGAGCACGTAGTGCATGTCCGGGGCGCGGAAACTGGTGGCAACGCTGCCGCGCAGCAGCAGCGTACTCAGTGGCCGCCACTCCAGGCCGGCACTCCAGGTGGTGTCGCGCTGGGTGCCGATCGCCGCGCCGAGGTCGCTGCCGTAGGCGCGATAGTCGCCGTAGCGGTCGTGGCGCGCCGCCAGGCTGGCGTTGAGCGTGGACAGCAGCGGCATGTCGAACTCGATGCCGCCGGAGTAGCGCAGGCGCTCGCCGCCGCCGTAGTCGACCACGTCCAGCGGATAGCAGGTGTTGGCGCAGGGATCGGGCGACAGCCGATAGCCCTGCTTGGCCACTTCGCCGACCGCGGCGAACTTGATCGGTCCGGCCCAGCCCTGCAGCAGCTCGCCGGTGATGTTGGCGCTGGCCTGGTTGACCCAGGAATCGGCGCGGTTGTGCGCCTTCACCGCCAGGTCGTTGTATTGCGCGCCGGTCAGCGGCTGGTACCAGCGTTCCTCGTTGAGATCGTAGATCGGCGTGCCGTCGGCGGTGCTGCCCAGCTGCGGGCCGAGGAAGTAGGCGGTGGCCTTCTGCGTGTCCACGGTGCGCACGTATTCGTCGACGGTGTAGCGCGCGCGGCCCACCGCCACTTCCCAGTCGAAGCGATCGGCGAGGCGGCCCTTGAGGCCGGCGCTCAGGTCCCAGGACAGTTCCCTGGTGGTGTTGGCCAGGTTCTTCCAGCCGCCGGATTCGAAGCGGGTGAGCTGGCGGATCGCGTACAGGTCGCGGTCGCTGCCGGTGTCGTGGAACGGGCCGAGGTAGACGTAGGGCGGGTCGTAGGTCCAGTAGCCGATGCTCTTGGTCGTGGACAGCGTGCTCCAGGCCTGCACGCCGTTGTCGAAGTCGAAGGTGCCGTACAGATACGCCGAGCCGCTGTCGCCGCCGCTGGCGGCCAGCCAGTCGGCGTAGTCGTGGGCCATGCCGCAGTAGCCACCGAGGTTGCGCACGGTATCGCTGTTGTAGTCGTAGCTCAGCCGCTGCGCGTCGACGAACTGGCCGCCGAAGCGCGCACAGGTGCCGCTGGGCGGCGCCAGGCGCGTGTTGTTGCCGGCGTCGACCAGGCTCAGGCCGGTGAACGGATTGAAGCCGTACTTGCGCGCCTGCGCGGTCCAGTTGCTGTAGGACTCGTCGTCCTGGTCGTCCATCTTCGGCCGCTCGCCGACCGACAGCGGATCGCGCCGGGTCCACTGCAGCGCGTAGGTCAGGTTCCACGTGTCGCCGCTGCGCCCGCCGACCCAGGACAGGTCGACCACGTCGCGCCCGCCGGCGGTGGCGGTGCCGCCGCGCAGGCGCACCTGGTTGCCCTCGTAGCCTTGCTTGAGGATCACGTTGATCACGCCGGCGACCGCGTCCGAACCGTAGATGGCCGAGGCGCCGCCGGTGAGGATCTCGATGCGCTCCACCGCCGCGGAGGGGATGTTGGCGTAGTTGGCGAAGTTGCTCTCGCCGGCGTAGGGCTGCGGATAGTCGGCGACGCGGTGGCCGTTGACCAGCAGCAGGGTGCGTCCGGGGCCAAGGTCGCGCAGGCTCACCGGCGAGGCGTTGGGCGTGTGCGAGCCGTACTTGGTGTCGGCCTCGACGCTGCCCTGCTGGTTGAGCGTGCTGAGCACGTCGTAGACGGTGAGAAAGCCTTCCTGCTGGATCTGCTGCGCGCTGATCGTCAGCACCGGTTCGGCGCCCTCCACCTCCGAGCGTTTGATCCGCGAGCCGGTGACCACGACCTGACCGAGGTCGGTGGTGGCGGCGGCCTTGGGCGCGGCGGTGTCGGCGTCCTGCGCGCGCGCCTCGCTAGCGCCGTACAGCGCCAGCACGATGCCGAACGCGAGGGTGGTGGATGAGCGAAGTGGCATGCGGTGTCCCCGGCAGCGGATGGAAGCAGCGCCGTGCGAACACGACCTGCGGCGCCCTCTTCGCTGCGCCGCGCCCACGACCGTGCTGCGCATGCCGCAGGCACGCGCCGCCCTGCGCCGGCCGCGGCGCACAGAAGAAGACGAACATGCGGGCGTGCAGATCCCCCTGGACGCCCGTGCGTCCTAACCTGCATGGCGCTGAAAACGCTGTCAACACGCGGCTACAGCGCACTTGTAGACGATTGCGCGTTGTGCGCGATTCGCCGCGCAGCGCGTCGATTCTCGCCGTATCGCCACCGCAGGCCGTGCCAGCCGCACCTCTGGCGGAGACGCTGCTGGGCAACGATGGGCTGCATGCGCATCGCGATCGCGTGCCCCTCTTCCGTTGAGAGAGGGGTTGGGGCAAGGGTCCGGCGCGCAGCGTCTCGTGGTGTTTGAGGCGCATGGAGCGAAGCCTGCACTCGCATCCGTCCGGTTGGGTCACGGCCGCCTGGCACGCCTGTGCCGCGCCTCGGTCGGGGAGATCGCACAAGCCCGGCACAGGCAGCTTCCATGACCCGCTTCGCTGCTTACCGCAGCTCGGCGAGAAACGCCGTTGTCCTCGCGGGAGCGGCTTCAGCCGCGACAGGCATTCCCGGTAGCGCCTCGTCGCGGCTGAAGCCGTTCCTGCGCATGATCCTGCGTCCTGACGGGAAGCTCGCTACAGACGCGCGCCAAGCGGATGCGCCAGCGGCGCGGCCGGCAGGTTGGTCAGCATGCGAGCGCATCGGCATGCCCCGATGTCGATGACACAAAAAAAGAGCCCCGCATCGCTGCGGGGCTCCTTTCGACTGCGTGGAACAGGTCGGCCGAGGCCGGCTGGATCAGAAATCCATGCCGCCCATGCCGCCCATGCCGCCACCCATGCCACCCGGGGCGGCCGGCTCTTCCTTCTTCGGGGCCTCGGCCACCATCGCTTCGGTGGTGATCATCAGGCCGGCGATCGAAGCGGCGTTCTGCAGCGCCGAACGGGTCACCTTGGTCGGATCCAGGATGCCGAACTCGACCATGTCGCCGAACTCGCCGTTGGCGGCGTTGTAGCCGAAGTTGCCGCTGCCTTCCTTGACCTTGTTGAGGATCACGGACGGCTCTTCGCCGGCGTTGGTGACGATCTCGCGCAGCGGCGCTTCCATCGCGCGCAGCGCGATCTGGATGCCGTGGGTCTGATCTTCATTGGCGCCCTTCAGCTCGCCGATCGCGCTCAGCGCGCGCACCAGCGCCACGCCGCCGCCCGGGACCACGCCTTCTTCCACCGCCGCACGGGTCGCGTGCAGGGCGTCTTCGACGCGCGCCTTCTTTTCCTTCATCTCGATCTCGGTCGAGGCACCGACCTTGATCACCGCCACGCCGCCGGCCAGCTTGGCCACGCGCTCCTGCAGCTTCTCGCGGTCGTAGTCCGACGAGGTCTCTTCGATCTGCGCCTTGATCTGCTTGATGCGCGACTCGATCGCCGAGGTGTCGCCGGCGCCGTCGATGATGGTGGTGTTCTCCTTGGAGACCTGCACCTTCTTGGCGCGGCCCAGGTCCTTGATGGTCGCCTTCTCCAGCGCCAGGCCCACTTCCTCGGAGATCACGGTGCCGCCGGTCAGCACGGCCATGTCTTCCAGCATCGCCTTGCGACGGTCGCCGAAGCCCGGGGCCTTGACCGCCACGACCTTGACGATGCCGCGGATGGTGTTGACCACCAGGGTCGCCAGCGCCTCGCCTTCCACTTCCTCGGCGACGATCAGCAGCGGCTTGCCGGCCTTGGCCACGCCTTCCAGCACCGGCAGCAGGTCACGCACGTTGGAGATCTTCTTGTCGTGCAGCAGCACGAACGGGTCGTCCAGGTCGGCCTGCTGGCTCTGCTGGTTGTTGATGAAGTACGGCGACAGGTAGCCGCGGTCGAACTGCATGCCCTCGACCACGTCCAGCTCGTTCTCCAGGCCCGAGCCTTCCTCGACCGTGATCACGCCTTCCTTGCCGACCTTCTTCATCGCGTCGGCGATGATGTTGCCGATCGACTCGTCGGAGTTGGCGGAGATGGTGCCGACCTGGGCGATGGCCTTGTCGTCGGCGGTGGGCTTGCTGATCTTCTTCAGCTCGGCCACGGCGGCCACGACGGCCTTGTCGATGCCGCGCTTGAGGTCCATCGGGTTCATGCCGGCGGCGACCGCCTTGGAACCTTCGCGGATCAGCGCCTGCGCCAGCACGGTGGCGGTGGTGGTGCCGTCGCCGGCGTTGTCGGAGGTCTTGGAGGCGACTTCCTTCACCATCTGCGCGCCCATGTTCTCGAACTTGTCGGCCAGTTCGATTTCCTTGGCGACGGAGACGCCGTCCTTGGTGATGGTCGGGGCGCCGAAGCTCTTCTCGAGCACGACGTTGCGGCCCTTCGGGCCCAGGGTGGCCTTGACGGCATTGGCGAGGATGTTGACGCCGCGCACCATGCGCGAACGGGCGTCTTCACCGAAACGGATATCTTTGGCAGCCATGTGTGTTGCTCCGGGATTCGTGATTGGGGATTAGGGATTCGCTAGAGCGGAATTCGGGCGGAGATGTCGGGTCGCGCGGCGCCTGGCGCCTTTGCCAATCCCGAATCCCGATTCCCGAATCCCGCGATCGGGGGCTTTAGCCCACGATCGCCAGAACGTCGTCTTCGCGCAGCACCTTGTACTCGACGCCTTCGGCCTTGTAGCTGGAACCGGCGTACTGGCCGTAGATGACCTTGTCGCCGACCTTCAGCGCCGGGGCGCGCACGCTGCCGTTGTCCAGCGGCTTGCCGGCGCCGACGGCCACGACTTCACCCTTGGTGGACTTTTCCTTGGCCGAATCCGGGATCACGATGCCGCCGGCGGAGATTTCGTCGGCTTCGATCGGCTTGACTACGACGCGGTCGTGAAGCGGCTTGATGCTCATTGAGTGAGACCTCTTAAGTGATTGATTGGTCTAGGAAAGGCCGGCGATGTTAGCACTCGCCCATGACGACTGCCAGCAACGCTCGCGAAAAAACCCGGTAGCGCCGGGATGCGCCTGATGTAGTGCCGCGACCGGGGCTTTCAAGGGCGGGAGGCAAAAAATTTTTGCCAGGAACGTGCATTCGGTGGCAAGCAGTGACCGAATCCCGTCACAGTGTCACAGAGGCAGGCTAGGCTGAGCGCGGACCCATGGGGGGGATCCGTCACCAAAAGGAGTTGTCGATGAAGCCATCCGCCGTTGCGCTGCCGCTGGCCTGCCTGCTCGCCCTTGCCGGGCCGGCCCAGGCCGCCGTATTCATCAATGAATTGCATTACGACGATGCCACCGCCGCCGGCGACACCGGCGAAGGCGTGGAGATCGTCGCCACCGCCGGGGAGAGCCTGAGCGGCTACCGCGTCTACCTGTACAACGGCAGCAACCCGGGGTCGGCCACCGTCTACGCCAACAGCGCGGTGCCGGCCGGCAACCTGGTCAGCTGCGGCGGGCAGGTACGCATCGCCACCGTCAGCTACGCCAGCAACGGCATCCAGAACGGGCCCAACGACGGCCTGGCGCTGGTCGACGGCAACGGCAAGGTGGTGCAGTTCCTCAGCTACGAGGGCGCCATCACCGGCGGCGGCGGCCCCGCCGCGGGCATGACCAGCCAGAACCTGCCGGTCAGCGAGAGCAACAGCACCCCGGCCGGCACCTCGCTGCAGCTGCGCGGCAACGGCAGCGCCGCGGCCGACTTCAGCTGGAGCGACAGCGCCACCAGCACCTTCGGCGCCTGCAACAACGGCCAGACCTTCGCCGGCGGCGGCGGCAGCAACGCCGCGCCGACCGTGACCGCCACCACCCCGACCCAGGGCGCCACCGACTTCCCCGCCGCCGGCGACCTGGCGGTGACCTTCAGCGAGGCGGTGAGCCTGGCCAGCGGTGCGTTCGGCCTGAGCTGCCAGCAGTCCGGCAGCGTGGCGCTGACCTACCCCAGCAGCGGCACCCAGTTCGCGCTGTCCACCAACACCGCGCTGAAAGCCGGCGAGAGCTGCACCCTGAGCATCGTCGCCGCACGCGTGAGCGATGCCGACGGCGCGCATCCGGCGCAGGATCGCAGCGTCGCCTTCAACGTCGCCAGCGGCTCGGGCGGCGGCGGCAACGGCGCCGGCAGCTACTACTCGCGGGTCAACACCTCCAGCCCCAGCCAGCTGCGCTGCTCGCTGCACGAGACGATCAAGGGCCACACCGTCTATCCGTACAGCAGCAGCTCCGGCACCGACACCTGGGCCATCCTGGAGATCGCCGACGAGGATCCGAACAACAGCCAGCGCGTCCTCGACGCCTACCGCAACCGCAGCTATGCCAAGGGCACCGACCGGGCCGGCAGCGGCAGCGGCCTGAAGTACAACCGCGAGCACAGCTGGCCGAACTCGCTGGGCTTCGGCACCGCCACCGGCAACAAGGGCCTGCCCTACGCGCCGTACACCGACACCCACATGCTGTACCTGACCGACGCCACCTGGAACGCCGACCGCGGCAACAAGCCCTACGCCAAGTGCGACAGCAACTGCGGCGAGCGCGCCACCGAGGCCAACGCCGGCTTCGGCGGCGGCAGCGGCCGCTACCCGGGCAATTCCAACTGGGTGCGCACCCCGGACGGCAACAGCGGCACCTTCGAGGTGTGGGACCACCGCAAGGGCGACATGGCGCGTGCGGTGATGTACATGGCGATCCGCTATGAGGGTGGCGTGGATGCCAAGACCGGGCAGTCCGAGCCGGACCTGGAGCTGACCGACGACCGCAGCAAGATCGTCAAGACCTCGTCCTCGCCGGCCTACATGGGCCTGCTGTCGACCCTGATCGCGTGGAGCCAGCAGGATCCGCCGGACGACGCCGAGCGCGCCCGCAACGAGGTGATCTACAGCTTCCAGGGCAACCGCAACCCGTTCATCGACCACCCGGAGTGGGCGACATCGTCGCTGTTCACTTCCGCCAAGCCGGCCAGTTGCCAGTTGCTCAACTGAGCCGTGGTGCCTCGCCCGCTGCGGCTGCAGCGGGCGGGGATTAGGGATTAGGGATTGGGGATGCGCGGCGGCCGGCCGCGGACCGGCGCCGCCAAAGCGCGGCCGGCATCCCTATACTGTCGGCCGCATGTCCGCGCCCGCCCTCCGCTTGCTGCTCAGCACCTGCCCCGATCCGGCCAGCGCCGCGCGGGTCGCCCAGGCGCTGGTCGACGAACGCCTGGCCGCCTGCGTCAGCCGCCTGCCCGGCGTGCAGTCCACCTACCGCTGGCAAGGCGAGGTGGAACAGGGCGAGGAGGTGCTGCTGCTGATCAAGACCGCCGCCGACCGCCTGCCCGCGTTGCGGCAGCGGCTGTGCGCGTTGCACCCGTACGAGGTCCCCGAACTGGTCGAACTCGAGGTCGCCGGCGGCCTGCCGGCCTACCTGCAGTGGGTGCATGCCGAAACCCGTGAGGAACCGTAAGCCGATGACCCTGCTGCACCGCCTCGCCGCCCTGTGCCTGCTGGCCATGGCCGCCTTCCCCGCCCTGGCGATCAGCGAAAAGGACCTGCTGCCGGTGGACCAGGCCTTCGCGCTCAGCGCACAGGCACCCGAACGCGGCCGCATCGCGCTGCACTGGGACATCGCCAAGGGCTACTACCTGTATCGGCACCGCATCGCGGTGAAGGTGATCGGCGGCTTCAAGCCCAACCCGACCCTGCAGTTGCCGGCCGGCCACAAGAAGACCGACCCGTACTTCGGCGAGGTGGAGACCTACCGCGACGAACTGAACGCGGTGCAGAGCGGCGTCGCCGATCCCGGCACCAGCCGCGTGCAGCTGGAGGTGCGCTACCAGGGCTGCGCCGATGCCGGCGTGTGCTATCCGCCGCAGAAGCGCCTGCTCGAGGTGACCCTGCCA
>NZ_AQOI01000015.1:0-4903 GCF_000364665.1 Xanthomonas sp. SHU 199 | reverse complement strand
CGCGAGCGCCCCGCGGCCAGCCGCGCCACCAGCAGGAAGCTGGCGCCGGGGCTGATCGCCCCCAGCGTCAGCACCCCGGCGATCGCCAGCAGGCTGGCGCCGGTCACCCCAGCGCCTGCGCGTGCACCCCGGCCACCGCACGGCCGGAGGGATCGGCCATCGTCGCGAAGCTGGCATCCCAGGCGATCGCCGCCGGCGAGGAGCAGGCGATCGACTTGCCGCCGGGCACGGTCTCGGCCGCGGCCGGCGTCGGGAACACGCGCTCGAACAGGCTGCGGTAGTAATAGGCTTCCTTGGTCTGCGGCGGGTTCACCGGGAAGCGCTTGTCGGCCGCGGCCAGTTCGCGGTCGCTGACCTGGGCCTCGGCATGCGCCTTCAGCCCATCGATCCAGCCGTAGCCGACGCCGTCGCTGAACTGCTCCTTCTGCCGCCACAGGATCGACTCGGGCAGATAGCCCTCGAAGGCTTCGCGCAGCACCGCCTTCTCGATGCGCTTGCTGCCGTCGGCGCGGGTGCCGGCCATCTTGTACTGGGCGTCCATGCGCATGGCCACGTCCAGGAACTCCACGTCCAGGAACGGCACCCGCGGCTCCACGCCCCAGGCCATCATCGACTTGTTGGCGCGCAGGCAATCGTAGTTGTACAGCGCGTCGAGCTTGCGGATCAGTTCTTCGTGGAACTCGCGCGCGCTCGGCGCCTTGTGGAAGTACAGGTAGCCGCCGAAGATCTCGTCGCTGCCTTCGCCGGAGAGCACCATCTTCACCCCCATCGCCTTGATCCGCCGCGCCAGCAGGAACATCGGCGTGGAGGCGCGGATGGTGGTGACGTCGTAGGTCTCGATGTGCCGGATCACCTCCGGCAACGCGTCCAGGCCTTCCTCGAAGGTGTATTCGAAACCGTGGTGCACGGTACCCAGCGCCTCGGCGGCGATCGCCGCGGCGGCCAGATCCGGCGAGCCCTTCAGGCCGATCGCGAACGAGTGCAGGCGCGGCCACCAGGCCTCGGCCTCGTCGTTCTCCTCGATGCGCTTGCGCGCGAAGCGCGCCGCCACCGCCGCGACCAGCGACGAATCCAGTCCACCGGAGAGCAGCACGCCGTACGGCACGTCGGTCATCAGCTGGCGATGCACGGCGCGCTCGAAGGCCTCGCGCAGTTCGTGCTTGCCGACCTCCACGCCCTGCACCGCGGCGTAGTCGCGCCAGGGCTTGCGGTAATACTGCACGAGTTCGCCGCTGGCGCTGTCGTAGTAGTGGCCCGGCGGGAACTGGGCGACGTCGGCGCAACTGTCGGCCAGCGACTTCATCTCCGAGGCCACCCGCAGCCGCCCTTGCGCGTCGTGGCCCCAGTACAGCGGGCACACGCCCATCGGATCGCGCGCGATCAGCACGCGGCCGGCGGCCTTGTCCCACAGCGCGAAAGCGAAGATGCCGTTGAGGCGGTTCAGCAGCGCCTCCGGCGTGGTTTCGCGGTACAGCGCGTTGATCACCTCGCAGTCCGAGCCGGTCTGGAAGGCGTATGGCTGCACGAGCTGCTTCTTCAGTTCGCGATGGTTGTAGATCTCGCCGTTGACCGCCAGCGCCAGCTGCCCGTCGTCGGAAAGCAGCGGCTGCGAACCGCCGGCCGGGTCGACGATGGCCAGGCGCTCGTGGACCAGGATCGCGCCGTCGTCGACATACACGCCGCTCCAGTCCGGGCCGCGGTGGCGCTGCCGCTGCGAGCAGTCCAGCGCCTGCCGCCGCAGCGCCTGCAGGTCGTCGCCCGGTTGCAGGCCGAAGATGCCGAAGATCGAACACATGGGAAAGCTCCTGATCGTGGGGTGGTGGTTGCGGAGGGGAACACCCAGGCACAAAAAAACCCGCATCGGCCGATGCGGGTTTTCTAGTGGCTGGGCGTGGTGTTTCTGGTAGCGCCTAGTCGCAGACCCGCATCGGCCGCGCACGATTATTCGCCAGCGCATTATTGCGGCCGTTGGCGTTGCTCGAGCGGAGGGCAGACAGCGAGGTCATGGAACGACCGTAACCCGGCACGCGGGCCGGCGCAACTGTTACCGCAGCAACCGTTCGATCAGGCGCAGGTACAGATCCGGCAACGCCTCCAGGTCGGCCACGCGCACGTGCTCGTCGACCTGGTGGATGCTGGCGTTGACCGGGCCGACCTCGATGCATTGCGCGCCCAGCGGGGCGATGAAGCGCGCATCGGAGGTGCCGCCGCCGGTGCTCTCCTCCGGCGGCGCGCCGGCGACCTCGCCCAGCACCTCGCGCGCCACCCGGCGCAGCGTGCCTTCCGGGGTGTAGAACGGCTCGCCGCTGCGGTGCCAGCGCAGGTCGTAGTCCAGGCCATGGCGATCGAACAGCGCGGCGATCTCCGCTTCCAGCCGTGGCGCATCCCAGTGCGGGGTGTAGCGCAGGTTGAAGGCGACCTGCAGTTCGCCGGGGATGACGTTGTTGGCGCCGGTACCGGCATGCACGTTGGAGAGTTGCAGGCTGGTCGGCGGGAAGCTTTCGTAGCCGTCGTCCCAGTGCCGCGCGACCAGCTCGGCCAATGCCGGCGCGGCCAGGTGGATCGGGTTGCGCGCCTTGTGCGGATAGGCCACGTGCCCCTGCACGCCGCGCACGCGCAGCGCACCGGAGAGGCTGCCGCGACGGCCGACCCGCAGCAGGTCGCCAAGCCGCTCGGTGGACGAGGGTTCGCCGGTGATGCACCAGTCGATGCGCTCGCCACGCTCGGCGAACAGCCGCGCCACATGACGCACGCCGTCGATCGCATCGCCTTCCTCGTCGCTGGTCAGCAGCAGCGCCAGCGTGCCCGGGTGCTGCGGCTGCGCGGCCACGAACCGTTCGGCGGCGACCACGAAGGCGGCCACGCTGCCCTTCATGTCGGCGGCGCCGCGCCCGTACAGCACGCCATCGCGGACCTGCGGCGCGAACGGATCGCTGCTCCAGGCCTCGCGCGGCCCCGGCGGCACCACGTCGGTATGCCCGAGCAGCGCCAGCACCGGACCGTCGCCGCCGCGATGGGTGGCCCACAGATTGTCGACCTCGCCGCGGCGCAGCCGCTCGATGGCGAAACCGGCGCGCTGCAGCCGCTGCGCGATCAGGTCCTGGCACCCGGCATCGTCGGGGGTGACCGACGGGCGGGCGATCAGGTCGCAGGCGAGTTCAAGGACATCGGACATGCAGGGACACCGTTGGAAAACACGAGGGAGACGCGATGCGGATCGGCGGCGGCAGCGTCGCGTGCCGACGGCGCACGGCGTGCAGTGTACGAGTGGGAGTGGCGGATTCGAAGCATCGGCCAGGATCGCCGAACGGGTGCGCGGTCGCGGCGCCGGTCGTCGCTACGGCGCGATGCCGGGCCAGCGCATGCACTGCACGCGCACCGCGAAAGCTTCGTTGCCAGGCATGCGCCCGCCGTGCGTGCTGGTTTCGACGAAACCGCAGACGCGGTAGAACGCGAGCGCCGCGGCATTGCCCTCCAGCAGTTCCAGCGTCAGGCCGGCCGGGCTGGCACCCTGCACCGCGGCCACCAGCGCCTGACCGACGCCGCGCCGGCGCGCGGCCGGATCCACGTACAGCCAGGCCAGTTCCTCGCCATCGTCGGCGACGAAGCCGAGCACCTGGTCATCGCACTCGGCGACCTGCACGCGGTAATCGAACAGGCCTTCGCGCTCGGCCGCGATCGGCAGCGGCAGGAACGCCTCCACCAGCCCCGCCGCCTGCAGTTCTTCCAGGCGCGCGGCATCGTGGATGGCGCACAGGCGCGCCCAGTCGTCGGCCCGGTACGGGCGGATCTTCACGCCACCCCGAACCGCTGCTTGAAGCCGTTGTCGGAGAAGCCCTGGCTGAGCTTGCCGTCGTCGGTCACCACCACCGGGCGGCGGATCAGTTGCGGGTATTCGCGCAGCAGCAGCTTCCACTCGGCATCGGAGCCGGGTGTCTTCTTGTTGTCGGGCAACTGCCGCCAGGTGGTGGAGGACTTGTTGACCAGCGCGTCGAACCCACCGGCCTGGCCGGCCCAGTCCAGCAGGGTCTCCGGGGTCGGCTTGTGCTCGCGGTAATCGACGAAGGTGTAGGCCACGCCGAAGCGGTCCAGCCACTTGGTCGCCTTCTTGCAGGTGTCGCAGTTTTTCAATCCGTACAACGTCGTCATCGAAACATCCCTTCAAGCGAATGAAGCCGCTCTCCCACCGGGAGCGGGGTTGGGGTGAGGGTCGGTCGGCCAGGACAGATCGCCGCCCAAAGCACCGCGCACCGCCTTTCGGCGGGCGATGCCATCAGGAGACGAACCGGGCATGCCGTCATCGACAGGCAGCAGCGCGCGTGATCTTACCCGCCGCGCGCGCCATCGGCCTCCCAGGCACAAGAAGACGCCGCCAGGCTTCACTGCACCGGCACGTCCTGGAGCTTGGCCGAGTCGATCCGCCAGCGCAGCTGCGCCGCCGAAGCCCCGTCCACACCGTTGACCCGGCGCAGCACGTAGTCGCCGCGGAAGCGTTGCCGCGTGCCGTCGGCCAGCGTCGCCTCCACGGTGACCGGCACCGGCTGGTACACCGAACCGGCGGCGCCATCGCTGGCGCCCAGCGCGCCGATCGTCGCCTTCACCGTACGCGTCTGCGCAAAGCCGGCCTTGAAGGCCGCGTAGGACTGCCCCGGGCGCCCGTCCTCGCCCCACTGCTGCCAGGCCGTGGCGTAGTCGCGCGCATTGATCGCCGCGTAGTAGCGCCGCACCACGTCGGCCGCGGCCTGCGGGCTGTCGGCGGCCGGGCCGCACCCGACGGTGGTCGGTCCGTCGCGGCCGAGCAGCGCGCAGCTGCGCGCGATCTCGTCGTCGATCATGGCGCAGCTGTTGGCGGCATTGCAGGGCGGGTGCGTGGCCGGCGACACCGAGCGACAGGTGGCCGCAC
>NZ_AQOI01000014.1:0-11586 GCF_000364665.1 Xanthomonas sp. SHU 199 | reverse complement strand
CGCCGCGGCGGTGGCCGCGTCCACGCGCGGCAACAGCGCTTCCCAGGTGGCCGCGGCGGCGGCGTCCTGGCCGCGCTGGCGCTGGGCGATGCCCAGGAACCAGGCGCCGCGTTCGCTGCCCGGCGCCAATTGCAGGGCGTGCTGCAGCCAGGCCAGCGCCTGATCGTCGAACTGCCGTTGCGGGTTGGCCATCGCACGCGCCTCGGCCGCCTCGATCAGCAACGGCGCCTGTTCCGGCGCCAGGCGCACCGCACGCGCGAATGCGGCCGCGGCCGCGGCGTTATGGCCCAGCGACATCTGGCTACGGCCGAGCAAGGCCCAGCCGTCGGCCCGGTTGGGATCCTTCGCCAGCGCCGCCTGCAGTTGCTTCACGCCATCCTCGAGCGTGCGTGGTGCCTCGCGGTTCTGCGCCTGCAGCGCGCGCGGGGTGCCGACCAACGCATACAGCGCCGCCGTCGCCACGCCCAGCGCCAGGATCGCCACCGCCAGCACCGCGCCGTTGCGGCCGCGGCTGCGCAGCGGCCACAGCACCACCGCGAACACCAGCGCCGCCAGCGCCACCGCCGCGGCCGACATGCCCCAACTCAGCATCGCCTCACCATTCCTGTTCGTCCTGCAGCGGCAGCGCCGTCGCCGCGGGCGCGCGCCGCCGTACCATCCGGATCAGCACCACGGCGCCGCCGGCCAGCAGCAGCAAGGGGCCGAACCACAGCAGCCAGGTGCGCGCTTCCAGTTGCGGCCGGTACAGCACGAACTCGCCGTAGCGATCGACCAGGAACTGCTTGATCTGCGCATCCGATTTGCCCTGGTGCATCAGTTCCAGCACTTCGCGGCGCAGGTCCATGGCGATCTGCGCGTGCGAGTCGGCCAGCGACTGGTTCTGGCATTGCACGCAGCGCAGTTCCGCGGTCAGCGCATGGAAGCGCGCCTCCTCGGCGGCGGAGCGGTAGGCCAGCGGGGTCGGATCGGACACCGGTTCGGCGCCGGCCAGCGTGGACCACGCCAGCAGCGCCAGCAGGCCCAGCCGCAGCGCAGGCCGGCGGTGCTGGCTCATGGCGTGGCCTTGCCCTGGGCGCGCGTCGGCGGGGCGTCGCGCTCGGCCTGCTCCAGTGCCGGCAGCAGTTCGTCGCGGATGATCGCATCGGTCAGCGGGCCGGCATGCTTCCAGCGCACCACGCCGCGCGCGTCGACCAGGAAGGTCTCCGGCGCCGCGGCCACGCCCCAGTCGATCGCGGTGCGCCCTTCGGGATCGAACAGCACCGCCAGGAACGGATTGCCCAACTGCTCCAGCCAGCGCAGCGCGTCCTCGCGGGTGTCCTTCCAGTCGTAGCCGATCACCCGCACACGCTTGCTGAGCGCGAAGCGGGTCAGCACCGGGTGTTCCTCGCGGCAGGCCGGGCACCAGCTGCCCCACACGTTGAGCACGTACGGCGCGCCCAGCAACTCGCTGCTGCGCACGCGGATCGAAGCGTCGTGCAGCAGCGGCAGTTCGAACGCCGGCGCCGGCTTGCCGATCAGCGCCGAGGGCAGCGCGTCGCGATCGGCGCTGCCGGAACGCTGCACCGCATACACCATCAACGCCAGCAGGCCGAGGAAGAACAGCGCACCCAGCAGGATGGCGGGCAGCGGCAGGCGACGTGGAGCGGGAGCGGACATCAGGGGGTCTCCGGGCTACGACGGAAGCGCCGGTCGGCGGCGGTGACGAAACCGCCCAGCGCCATCAGCGCCGCGCCAAGCCAGATCCAGCGCACGAAGGGTTTGACGTGGACGCGCATCGCCCAGGCGTTGCCGCCCAGCGGCTCGCCGAGGGCGACGTAGACGTCGCCGAACAGGCCGGGGTGGATGCCGGCTTCGGTCATGTTCTGGCCGCCGCTGGCGTAAAGACGCTTTTCCGGGTGCAGCAGCGCCAGCGGGCGATCGTCGCGCAGCACCTGCACCTGCGCACGTTCGGCCACGTAGTTGGGGCCCTTGCGCTGGTCCAGTCCCTGCAGCTCGAAACGGTAGCGGCCCAGCTCCAGGTGCTGTCCGGGCGCCAGCGCCACTTCGCGCTGTTGCTCCAGGGCCTCGACCAGCAACGCGCCGGCCAGAAAAACGGCGATGCCGGTGTGCGCCAGGGTCATGCCCAGCATCTCGGCGGTGAAGCGGCTGCCCTTGAGCTGGCGCCGGCTCCATACGAAGCGCGCGGTGCCAAGCAGCACCCAGGCCGCGGCGGCGACGCCGGCGGCGGTCTTCCACGCACCCTGCGGCGCCAGGAAGAAGCCGATCGCCCCGGCCAGCAGCGCCAGGCCCGCCCACGGCGCCAGCAGCGCCAGCGGCCGCGACGCCTGTTCGCGCTGCCAGCGGGTCAGCGGACCGAACGGCAGCAACGCCACCAGCGGCGCCATCAGCACGATGAACAAGGTGCCGAAGTAGGGCGGCCCCACCGACAGCTTGCCCAGGTCCAGCGCATCGGCCAGCAGCGGATACAGCGTGCCCAGCAGTACCATCGCGCAGGCGCAGGTCAGCAGCAGGTTGTTGGCCAGTAGCAAGGTCTCGCGCGAGGCCGGGGCGAAGCGCTGCCGCGCCTCGTCGGCCGCCGCCGCCACGCGGCCGCCGCGCAGCGCGTACAGCAGCAGCGCGCCGCCGCACAGCAGGCTCAGGAACACCAGGATGAACAGGCCGCGGGCCGGATCGGCGGCGAAGGAATGCACGCTGGTCAGCACGCCCGAGCGCACCAGGAAGGTGCCGAGCAGCGACAGCGAGAACGCGGCGATCGCCAGCAACAGGGTCCAGGCGCCGAAGCTGCCGCGTTTCTCGGTGACCGCCTGCGAATGCAGCAGCGCCGCGCCGGCCAGCCACGGCATGAAGCTGGCGTTCTCCACCGGGTCCCAGAACCACCAGCCGCCCCAGCCCAGTTCGTAGTACGCCCACCAGCTGCCGAGGGCGATGCCGATGGTCAGAAAACCCCAGGCCACGTTGGTCCACGGCCGCGTCCAGCGCAGCCAGCGCGCGTCCACCTGGCCGTCCAGCAGCGCGGCGATGGCGAAGGCGAACGGCACCGCGAAGCCGACGTAGCCGGCGTACAGCAGCGGCGGATGGATCACCAGGCCGGGATCCTGCAGCAGCGGATTGAGATCGCGCCCTTCCAGCGGTGCCGGCAGCAGCCGCGCGAACGGGTTGGAGGTGAACAGCAGGAACGCCAGGAAGCCGACGCTGACCAGCGCCAGGGTACCGATCACCCGCGCGACGACGTGCGCCGGCAGGCGCCGCGAGTACAGCGCCACCGCGCCGGTCCACAGCGCCAGGATCAGCGTCCACAGCAGCAGCGAGCCCTCGTGCGCGCCCCACACCGCCGAGTAGCGGTACACCAGCGGCAGCAGCGAGTTGGAGTTTTCGGCGACGTAGGCCACCGAGAAGTCCTGGGTCACGAACGCATGGGTGAGGATCGCGAAGGCGCCGGCCACCAAGGCCAGCTGCGCGAACGCCGCCGGCCGTGCCACCGCCATCCAGCGCGCATCGCCGCGCTGCGCGCCGGCCAGCGGCAGCAGCGCCTGCAGCACGGCGGTGAGCAGGGCGAGGATCAGCAGGAGCTGACCGACCTCAGGCAGCATGGTGCTTGCGGAACGCGCGGGCGGGTAGGGCTGGACGCGCAGTGGATTGCGGGATGCACATGGCGCAAGGCTGCCCCCCCGGGTTCCGTCGCCGCTGCTTGGTGGTCCCAACGATCGTGCCAGCGCTGTTGCTTCGACGATTCCCCATTCCCCAATCCCGATTCCCGCCCCTCACTGCATCGCCCCCACATCATGCTTGCGATGCGCGCTGCCCATCTTGTCCGCCAGCTCCTTCGGCATGTAGGTCTCGTCGTGCTTGGCCAGCACGTCCTCGGCGACGAACACGCCGTCGTGCATGCTGCCGGTGGCCACCACCGCCTGGCCCTCGCGGAACAGGTCGGGCAGGATCCGGTCGTAGCGCACGGTCAGCTGCGCATCGCCGTCGGTGACCCGGAAATGCGACTCCAGCGACCCCGGGGCGCGCTGGAACGAGCCTTTCTCGACCATGCCGCCGAGGCGGAAGCGCGCGTGCGCGCCGGTCTTGCCGGCCAGCACTTCGGCCGGGGTGTACAGGTAGGCGGCATTGCGCTGCAGGGCCATCGCCACCAGCGTGGTGGTCAGGCCGGCGGCCAGCACCAGCAGCATCAGCCACAGCAGGCGGCGCTTGCGCTGCGGGTTCATCGGCTCAGCTCCAGCGGCGGCGCTGGTTCGGCCTTGGCCTGGCGCTTGCGTTGTGCGCGCAGCCGTGCCGCCCGCAGCGCGTTGCGCACCTGCAGCCGCGCCAGCACGAAATCGGCCAGCAGCACCCCGGCGAACACCGCATAGGCACCGACCACATAAGGCAGGTAGTTCATCCGCGTGCCTCCGCCAGCTGCGTCACCCAGTCCTTGCCGGCCTCGCGGCGCAGGTTGTCGGCGCGCGCGCGCGCCAGCAGCGAGCCGGCGAACCAGAACTTGGTCGCGGCCACCATCAGCCACAGCGGCGGCAGCATGCTCGGGTCCATGCTGGACTGGCCGAACAGGCGGATGGTCTGGCCCTGGTGCAGCGAGTTCCACCACACCACCGAATAGCGGATCACCGGCAGCAGCACCACGCCGACGATGGCCAGCAGCCCGGCCGCGCGTGCGGCGGTGCGCCGGTCCTCGATCGCCAGGTACAGGCCCATCACGCCGATGTACAGGAACAGCAGGATCAGCTCGGTGGTCAGGCGCGGGTCCCAGTCCCACCAGGCGCCCCACATCGGCTTGCCCCAGATGCTGCCGGTCAGCAGGGTGATCAGGGTGAAGGCGGCGCCGATCGGCGCGCAGGCCATCGCCAGGATCTCGCACAGCTTGATCCGCCAGACCTGGGCGATGGCCGCGTACACGGCCATCAGGCCGAACACGAACAGGCTCATCCAGGCGCTGGGCACATGGATGTAGAGGATGCGGAAGGCGTCGCTCTGCAGGCGGTCGGCCGGGACCACGAACAGGGCCTGCCAGATGCCCACGCCGGCCAGCAGCAGCGCCGCCAGGTAGCACCACGGCGTCCAGCGCGCAGCGAAGCGATCGAAGGTCGGCGGCGAACCGAGTTGGTGGAACCAGCGGACGAGAGAGGCCATGCGGACGATTCTAGCTGGCGGAAGGCGGGCTTCGATGCGACAACATTCGATGCGACAACGACGGAACGGCGAGGGAACACTGCGCTTGCATGGTACGACCGCCGTCGCGCCGGCGCTGCCCCAAAAGGCTCAGCTCAGCGAGATGCGGATCGCCGCGGCCGCCGCCAACGGCGCCAGCACCAGGCCCGCGACCAGACCCGCGGCCAGCAACAGCAGGCCGCCGGCCGGATCCAGGCCCTGCGCCGCCGCCGCCACGCTGCCGGCGCCGAACACCAGCACCGGCACGTACAGCGGCAGGGCCAGCAGCGCGACCAGGATGCCGGCGCGCTTCATGCCCACCGTCAGCGCCGCGACCACCGCGCCGAGCAGGCTCAGCAGCGGGGTCCCCAGCGCCAACGATGCCAGCAGCACCGGCATGCGGTCATGTGGCAGGTGCAGCAATTCGCCGAGCAGCGGCGCGGCCACGATCAGCGGCAAGGCGGTGGTGACCCAGTGCAGCAGCACCCGCACCAGCACCAGCCAGGCCAGCGGCACCGGCGCCAGCAGCCATTGCTCCAGCGAGCCGTCCTCGGCGTCGCTGCGGAACAGGCTGTCCAGGGCCAGCAGGCCGGCCAGCAGCACCGCCAGCCATAGCGCGGCGCCGGCCACCTCACCGAGCAGGCGCGGCTGGTTGCCCAGCGCCAGCGCGAACAGGGCCACGATCAGCAGGGCGAACAGCGCCGGCTGCAGCGCGTCGCCGCGACGCCGCCACAGCAGGCGCAGGTCGCGCAGCAGCAGCGCACGGGTGGCCTGCCACAACGAGGGAACGGGCGTGGCCAGGCTCATGCGGCGACTCCGCTCAAGGTCAGCATGCGGGTGCGCACGGGTGGGGCGGCGTAGGCGCCATGGGTGGTGACCAGGGCCGCGCCGCCGCTGCGCAGGTGCGCGGCGATCATGCGGTTGACCAGGGTGATGCCGTCCAGGTCGAGGTTGGCGTAGGGCTCGTCGAGCAGCCACAGCGGCGCCGGCGACAGCCACATCCGCGCCAGCGCCAGGCGCTTCTTCTGCCCGGCCGACAATTGCCGTACCAGGGTGTCCTCGTAGCCGGCCAGGCCGACGATGGCCAGCGCGCTGCCGGGCATCTGCTTGGCCCGGCGCCCCTGCAGGCCGCACAGGTAGTGCAGGTTCTCCAGGGTGCTCAGGTCGGCCTTCAGCGCGCCGAGGTGGCCCAGGTAGGCCATGAAGCGGGCGCGGTCGCCGCGCCGCACCGGGTGGCCGTCGATCTCGATGCGCCCGGCCTCGGCGCGCAGCAGGCCGACCAGCACCCGCAGCAGGGTGGTCTTGCCAGCGCCGTTGTCGCCCTGCACCAGCAGCGCTTCGCCGGCATCCAGGTGGAAGTCCAGCGGACCGAACACCGCGGCGTCGTCGCGGGCGAACGTGAGCCCGTGCGCGGCCAGTAGCGGTGGGGCGGTGTACAGCGGATCGGTCATCGGCGAAGGCCGCGGCGGATGGCGCGGCGGCGGGCGGCAAGGGAAGGCGCGCATTGTATCGGCATGCGGGCGTCCGGCGGATGCCGGCGGCGGCCACACGCGGCGATGCGCATGCGCTGCGTCAGTGGAGCGGCGGCGTGTATGGCGCATCGCCGGCAAGCGGCTTTGCGTACACTCGGCGTTTTCCCGCTGCCCGCAGATCCCCCCAATGCATCCGCAGACCAAGCTGCCCAAGGTGGGCACCACCATCTTCACCGTGATGTCGCAACTGGCCGCCGAGCACGGCGCGGTCAACTTGGGCCAGGGCTTTCCCGATTTCCCGGTGCCGCCGCGGCTGATCGAGGCGCTGGACCGGGCGATGCGCGACGGCCACAACCAGTACCCGCCGATGACCGGCGTGCCGGCGCTGCGCCAGGCGATCGCCGAGAAGGCGCTGCGCTGCTACGGCGCCCAGGTCGATGCCGACACCGAGGTCACCGTCACCAGCGGCGCCACCGAGGCGCTGTTCAACGCCATCCACGCCGTGGTGCGCCCGGGCGAGGAGGTGATCGTGCTGGACCCGGCCTACGACAGCTACGAGCCGGCGATCGACCTGGCCGGCGCGCGTGCGGTGCACGTGCCGCTGGATCCGCACACGTTCGCGGTGGACTGGGAGCGCGTACGTGCGGCGATCACCCCGCGCACCCGCCTGCTGATGCTCAACAGCCCGCACAACCCGTCCGGGGCCATGTTCGGCGCCGACGACCTGCAGGCGGTGGCCGAGCTGCTGCGCGGCAGCGACATCTTCCTGATCTCCGACGAGGTCTACGAGCACATCGTGTTCGACGGCCGCCGCCACGAGTCGGTGCTGCGCTGGCCGGAACTGCGCGAGCGCGCCTTCGTCGTCTCCAGCTTCGGCAAGACCTATCACTGCACCGGCTGGAAGATCGGCTACGCGATCGCGCCGCCGGCGCTCAGCGCCGAGTTCCGCAAGGTCCACCAGTACAACACCTTCGCCAGCTTCGGCCCGGCCCAGCACGCCTTCGCCGCGATGATCCGCGAGGAGCCAGAGCACGACGAACAGCTCGGCGCGTTCTACCAGGCCAAGCGCGATCGCTTCCGCGAACAATTGCTGGGCACCCGGCTGACGCCGCTGCCGGTGCCGGGCGGCTACTTCCAGCTGGTGGACTATTCGGCGGTCAGCGACCTGCCCGACACCGAGTTCGTGAAGTGGCTGACCATCGAGAAGGGCGTGGCGGCGATCCCGCTGTCGCCGTTCTACCAGGATCCGCCGCCAGGCCAGCGCCTGGCGCGGCTGTGCTTCGCCAAGAACGAGGCGACGCTGGATGCGGCGATCGAGCGCTTGCGCGCGCTGTAGCGCGCGTAAGCGCCGGGAATGGGGATTCGGGAATGGGGAATGGTGAAAACTCGCCGATGCGCTTAGCCTTTACCCATTCCCTATTCCCCTTTCCCGATTCCCTGCTATGAACGATTTGAGGATCTCGCTGGTCCAGGGCGACACCCGCTGGCACGATCCGGCCGGCAACCGCGCGCATTACGCCGAACTGCTGGCGCCGCTGGCCGGCGTCACCGACCTGGTGATCCTGCCGGAGACCTTCACCAGCGGCTTCTCCAACGATGCGCTGGCGCAGGCCGAGGACATGGACGGGCCGACCGTGGCGTGGATCCGCGAGCAGGCGGCACGGCTGGGCGCGGCGGTGACTGGCAGCGTGCAGTTGCGCGTGCCCGGCGCCGATGGCGAGGCCAAGGTGTTCAACCGCCTGCTGTGGGCCACGCCGGACGGCGCGTTGCAGCATTACGACAAGCGTCATCTGTTCCGCTACGGCAACGAACACCTGCGCTACGCCGCCGGGCACGAACGCCTGTGCGTGGAGTGGAAGGGCTGGCGGATCAATCCGCAGGTCTGCTACGACCTGCGCTTCCCGGTGTTCTGCCGCAACCGCTACGACGTCGAGCGCCCGGGACAGCTGGATTTCGACCTGCAGTTGTTCGTCGCCAACTGGCCGTCGGCGCGCGCCTACGCCTGGCGTACGCTGCTGCGCGCGCGCGCGATCGAGAACCTGTGCTTCGTGGCCGCGGTCAACCGCGTCGGCGTGGACGGCAACGACCTGCACTATGCCGGCGACAGCGCGGTGATCGATTTCCTCGGCCAGCCGCAACTGGAGATCCGCGAGCGCGAACAGGTCGCCACCACCACGATCTCCGCCGCCGCACTGGCCGCGCACCGCGCGCGCTTCCCGGCCATGCTCGATGCGGATGCCTTCAGTCTGGACGACTAGCCTGCGGCTCCAGTGACGCCGGAAAGCTCATCGTGCTATTTCCGAAGACGCCTGTCGTAGGAGCCGCTTCAGCCGCGACGGGCTTTCCCGGTAACCCCTGTCGCGGCGGATTTCGAAAAGGCGGCAAGAGCCCATCCAACACCATGTTGCGGCAAGCGTGGCGGGTGCACTGTGGGAGGGACTTCAGTCCCGACGCATTACGCCATCAGAAAGTGCTTCGCACGTCGCCGCTGCATGCGCGTTGACGCCCACAATGCATCGAGGCAGTCAGGCCAAGCCGCCGCAGACGAGTGCTGGAGATGTTTGGCGCGGGCCTCGCCTCCTGCCTGTACGGGGCCGGCCGTCCCTGCCGCGAGTGGAAATGCCTGCTGAACGCGCGCGCGATACACCCCGCAACCTTGTCGCGGCCGCGACAAACCCATTGCTACCCTCGCGCCTTGTCCACCCACCCGGAATGCCCACATGATCAAGTCGCTCTCTCTGTTCGCACTGCTGGGTGCGGCCGCGCTCGCGCCGCAGGCCCAGGCCGCCGGCAACATCGATTGCAAGCTGTCCTTCAACCTGTCGGGCTGGTCGGTGTTCTACAAGACCGCCAAGGGCACCGGCACCATCACCTGCAACGACGGCGCGGTGATCCCGGTCAAGATCAGCAGCAAGGGCGGTGGCCTGACGGTCGGCAAGTCGAAGATCGTCGGTGGCCGCGGCACCTTCACCGGCGCCTATAGCCTCAACGATCTGTTCGGCACCTATGCCGCCGCCGAAGCGCATGCCGGCGTGGTCAAGTCCAGCACCGCGCAGGTCGTCACCAAGGGCGATATCTCGCTGGCCCTGGCCGGCACCGGCGAGGGCGTCGATCTGGGCGTCAACGTCGGCAACTTCGTGATCGAGCGCCGCAAGTAAGGCGCTGCGTTCCGCCCTGACGCTGCGTTGCAACCAGGGCGGAGACGACGCAAAAAAATCCAGGCTCAGCGCGCCTGGATTTTTTTGGTCGAAGGTTTCTCTCGGCCACTTGGCCGGAAGCCCGCCGTGCGGCGGAGATGCGCTGCGACCCGGCAAACCGCGCCCTGCGCCAGGGCACGTTTCGCGCTGCCGCGCGCTTACTGCTGCGCGAACACCCAGGCCAACTGGCCGCGTACCGGCTCGGGCGTCGCCAGCGCCTGGCGGTACAGGGTCCGCGCCGTCCAGCAGGCGTCCTCGTCGCTGGCCTTGGCGATCTCCGGCAGCACCCGCATCAGGCGCTGCTGCTGGTCGGCGGGCAGCGACTTGACCAGGGTGCCCATCGCCGCCTGGATCTGCTCCTGGCTTACCGGCTGCGCCGGGGTCTTGTTCAACTCCGCGTCGGTGGCCTTCAGCGAGACCTCGAACCAGCGGTCGATCTGCGCCTGCGGCAGCGTTTCCAGGCCCGACAGCATCGCCGCGCTCAGCGCCTGCGCATCGTTGGGGTTGCCGCCGCGCGCCAGCACGGCGCACTGCCGCACGTCGACCTTGTCGCTGACCTGCGACAGGATCTGCAGGCGCTGTTCCAGCGTGGCGTGGTCCAGTCGCGCGATGCCGTTCTGCGCCAGTTGGAAGCCGGCCTGCTGCGCCTGCGGGCCGCTCTGCTTGAGTAGCGCCACGTAGCGCGGGTCGTTGGCCAGCTTGCGCAGCATGCGATCGAACGGCGCGTGCAGCGGCGAGCTGGCCGGGTAGGGGTTCTGCGCCGCGGCGATCTCTTCCTGGGCCTTCTGCTGCGCCTTCTGGCAGGCGGCGAGGCTCAGTACGCCGGCGATCAGCAGCGGCAGGGCGATCTTCATCTTCCGTGTCATCGGGAACTCCTGGTCGGTGAGGGCGGCCACCCGCAGCGGCCGCCAGATGCGCCAGGATATCGGCTTCGCCCGTGCAGGGCGAACGGCGCGACAGCGGGTGGGCTGATGTCGCCACGTCTCTGTCGTTCGAGCCTGCGACACGCTGTCGGGCGCCGCTTGGTCGGCGGCCACCGCGCACGGCAATCTCCATCGGGCGCCGGCGTTCCCGGCGCTTATCATCCGCGACTCCCTCCGCACGCGAGATCGTCCGCATGACCTCCGGAATGCTTGTTGGCCTTCTCGCGCTGGGCGTCGGCGCGTCGTCTCCGGTTGTATCGCAGCAGGCAGGCGTCGTCGACGCGGTCATCCAGCTGCTTGATCTGACCTCTTTCCCCAACTCGGTCGGCCCCCGCCGTCTGCCGGGGAAGACGACGTTCGCGGACTATGGCTTCGTGGATGTCACCAAAACCGCCCATGGCGCGCGCCTGCTCGAGGCCGACAAGGGCTGGATGATGCGCTTCGAGGTGCTGTCGGCCGATGCCACGTCCGTGCGTCTGTGCTTCCATGACACGGGATTGGCCAGGCCCGGCGCGACACAGGTCCCCAGCTACGACGCAACCTCGGCGCTGCTCGTTTCGACAGCGTCTCAGGGCAAGTGGACCGCCAGGCAGGTCCCGGCGGGGTTTGCGGACTGCAAGAACGCGCCTGCCGGCGCGTGAGTGCACGGGCGGCCGCGCTGCGGGCCGTCGCACCACCTGGGTGAGGGGGCTGCCGCGGCCTGACGGCGCGCGCCGTCCCCGTGATCGATAGCGTCCCCATAAAAAAACAGGGCGCCGCTTGCGCAGGCGCCCTGTCGGGTGCGGAGCGGGCCGGCGCGCACGGCGCCGGCGTCGTTCTCAGCCGCCGCGCGGACCGCGGTTGCCA
>NZ_AQOI01000013.1:0-9951 GCF_000364665.1 Xanthomonas sp. SHU 199 | reverse complement strand
TGGCGGCACGCAGGGCCGCGGCCTGCGGATGGTTCTCGGCCAGCGCGCCGACGATCAGCACCGCACGGCCGGCGCCCTGCACCGCCTCGCGCAGCGCGGCGTCGGCCAGCGCCTCGGCGAACTTCGACGGCGCCACGATCTGGCGGCCGGCCTGGTCGAAGGCCACGTCGAAATCGACCGGGTTGATCGAATACACCTTGGTCTGGCGCTGCATCCGCGCCTTGCGCAGGCGTGCATGCAGCAGCGGCAGTTCATGGCGCAGGTTGCTGCCCAGGATCACCACCACGTCGGCCTGCTCGATCTCCGCCAGCGGCAGCGCGAACGGCTCGGCCAGCGCGGCATCGGAGAAGTCGCGGTTGTACACGCGGTGATCGAGGTTGCCGCTGTCCAGGCCCGCGGCCAGGCGCGCCAGCAGCGCGCCCTCCTCGTTGGAGGTGGACGGATGCGCGAGCACGCCCAGCGCGTCGCCGCGGTTGGCCTTGAGGATCTCGCTCGCGGCGGACAGCCCTTCCGCCCACGACACCTCGCGCCACTGCCCGTCGACCTTGCGCATCGGCCGCAGTGCGCGGTCTTCGGCGTACAGGCCCTGGTGCGAGTAGCGGTCGCGGTCGGACAGCCAGCACTCGTTGACCGCTTCGTTGTCGCGCGGCACGGTGCGCAGCACTTCGCCGCGGCGCACGTGCAGGAACAGGTTGGAGCCCATCGCGTCGTGGTAGCCCAGCGACTCGCGCGCCACCAGTTCCCATGGCCGCGCGCGGAACTGGAACACCTTGTTGGTCAGCGCGCCGACCGGGCACACGTCGACCACGTTGCCGGACAGCTCGGTGGTCAGCGGCTTGCCGTCGTAGGTGCCGATCTGCAGGTTCTCGCCGCGGTACATGCCGCCCAGCTCGTAGGTGCCGGCGATGTCCGCGGTGAAGCGCACGCAGCGGGTGCACTGGATGCAGCGGGTCATCTCGGTGGCGACCAGCGGCCCGATGTCCTCGTCCGGCACCACGCGCTTGCGCTCGTTGAAGCGGCTGACCGAACGGCCGTAGCCCAGCGACACATCCTGCAACTCGCACTCGCCGCCCTGATCGCAGATCGGGCAGTCCAGCGGATGGTTGATCAGCAGGAATTCCATGACGCTGCGCTGGTACTTCAGCGCCTTGTCGCTGCGCGTCTGCACCTTCATGCCGTCCATGACCGGCGTGGCGCAGGCCGGCGACGGCTTGGGCGACTTTTCGACATCGACCAGGCACATGCGGCAGTTGGCCGCGATCGGCAGCTTCTCGTGGTAGCAGAAGCGCGGGATCGGGATGCCGGCCTTGTCGGCGGCCTGGATGATCATCGAGCCCTTCGGCACGACCAGCGACTGGCCGTCGATCTCGACGGTCACATGGCCTTCCGGCACGACCGCGGGGGTCGCGCCGGGATTGTTGGGTTGCGCGCTCATGCGGCGGCTGCCTCCAGCTTCTTGCCGTCAACCATCGAATGACCGTTGACGATGTAGTACTCGAATTCGTCCCAGAACTGGCGCAGGAAGCCCTGGATCGGCCAGGCCGCCGCTTCGCCGAAAGCGCAGATGGTATGACCTTCGATCTGCCCGGCGACGGTGCGCAGCTGGTGCAGGTCTTCCATCGTGGCCTTGCCGGCGACGATGCGCTCCAGCACGCGGTGCATCCAGCCGGTGCCTTCGCGGCACGGGGTACACTGGCCGCAGGACTCCTTGTGGAAGAACTGCGAAATGCGGCAGGCGAACTTCACGCAGCACACGCTGTCGTCGAGCACCACGATCGCACCCGAGCCCAGGCCGGTGCCCAGCGCGCGCAGGGTGTCGTAGTCCATCTGCAGGTCTTTGAGCTGCTCGGCCTTCAGCACCGGCATCGACACGCCGCCCGGGATCGCGCCCTTGAGGGTGCGGCCCGGCTTCAGCCCGCCGGCCATTTCCAGCAGTTCGTCGAAGGTGGTGCCCAGCGGCACTTCGAAGTTGCCGCCCTTCTGCACGCAGCCGGACACCGAGAAGATCTTCGGGCCGCCGTTCTTGGTCTTGCTCAAGCCCAGGAACCATTCCGGGCCGTTGCGGATGATCGCCGGCACCGAGGCGTAGGTCTCGGTGTTGTTGATCGTCGACGGCTTGCCGTACAGGCCGAAGTTGGCCGGGAACGGCGGCTTGTAGCGCGGCTGGCCCTTCTTGCCTTCCAGCGACTCCATCAGCGCGGTCTCTTCGCCGCAGATGTAGGCGCCGGCACCGAGGGCGCCGTAGATGTCGATGTCGATGCCGCTGCCGAGGATGTTCTTGCCCAGCCAGCCATTGGCGTAAGCGTCGGCCAGGGCCTGCTCGAAATGCTCGAAGGGCTCGTGGTGGAACTCGCCGCGCAGGTAGTTGTAGCCCACGGTGGAGCCGGTGGCGTAGCAGGCGATAGCCATGCCCTCCACCACCGAATGCGGGTTGTAGCGCAGGATGTCGCGGTCCTTGCAGGTGCCCGGCTCGGACTCGTCCGAGTTGCACAGGATGTACTTCTGCGGCGCGCCCTTGGGCATGAACGACCACTTCAGGCCGGTCGGGAAGCCGGCGCCGCCACGGCCGCGCAGGTTCGACTGCTTGACCATCTCGATCACCTGCTCCGGCGGGATCTTCTCTTCGAGGATCTTGCGCAGCGCGGCATAGCCACCGGTCTTCAGGTAGCTCTCGTAGGACCACGGGGTGTCGTAGTGCAGCGTGGTGTACACCACCTGGTGCGGCTGCGGCGCGGGGCCGACCGGACCGGTGGGAGCGTGGGGATGCTGTGCCATTGCCGTTACTCCAACCCGTCCAGCAATTCGTCGACCTTGTCCTTGGTCAGATGCTCATGGTAGTGGCCGTTGATGACCATCATCGGTGCGCCGGCGCAACCGGCCAGGCACTCTTCCTCGCGCTTGAGGTAGACGCGGCCGTCGGCGGTGGACTGGCCCAGCTTGCAGCCGAGCTTCTTCTCGGCGTGCGCGACCAGATCCTCGGCGCCGTTGAGCCAGCAGCTGATGTTGGTGCAGAACGCGACGTTGTTGCGGCCGACCTTCTCGGTCTCGAACATCGAGTAGAAGCTGGCGACCTCGTAGGCCCACACCGGCGGCAGTTCCAGATACTTGGCCACGCCGGCGATCAGTTCGTCGGTCAGCCAGCCCTGGTTCTGCTCCTGCGCGGCGTGCAGGCCCTGCAGCACCGCCGAACGCTTGCGGTCCGGCGGGAACTTGCTCAGCCAGTGATCGATGTGCGCGCGCGTCTTGTCGCTCAGCACCACCATCGGATCGACGTCGCGCGCCGCTTCGAAATTACCTGTCGCCTTCATCGGTCGACCTCACCAAACACCAGATCATAGGTACCAATCATCGCCACCACGTCGGCCAGCATGTGGCCGCGCACGATCGCATCCATCGACGATAGATGGGCGAAGCCCGGCGCGCGCAGGTGCACGCGGAACGGCTTGTTGGCGCCGTCGGACATCAGGTAGCAACCGAACTCGCCCTTCGGCGCTTCGACCGCGCAGTAGGTCTCGCCGGCCGGCACGCAATAGCCTTCGCTGAACAGCTTGAAGTGGTGGATCAGCGCTTCCATGTCGTCCTTCATCTCGGCGCGCTTGGGCGGCGCCACCTTGAAGTTCTCGACCATGACCGGGCCCGGGTTGGCCTTCAGCCACTGCACGCACTGCTTGATGATGCGGTTGGACTCGCGCATCTCGGCCACGCGCACCAGGTAGCGGTCGTAGCAATCGCCGTTGGTGCCCAGCGGAATGTCGAAATCGACGCTGTCGTACTTGGCGTACGGCTGCTTCTTGCGCAGGTCCCAGGCGATGCCCGAACCGCGCAGCATGGCGCCGGTCATGCCCCAGGCGTAGGCCTGTTCCGGGGTGACCACGCCGATGCCGACGGTGCGCTGCTTCCAGATGCGGTTGTCGGTGAGCAGGGTCTCGTACTCGTCCACGCGCGCCGGGAAGGTGTTGGTGAACTCCTCCAGGAAGTCCAGCATCGAGCCTTCGCGCGCGGCGTTGAGCCGCTTCAGCGCATTGCCCTTGTGCCAGCGCGATTCCTGGTACTTGGGCATGCGGTCCGGCAGGTCGCGATAGACGCCGCCCGGGCGGTAGTAGGTCGCGTGCATGCGCGCGCCCGACACCGCCTCGTACACGTCCATCAGCTCTTCGCGCTCGCGGAACGCGTACAGCATCACCGCCATCGCGCCCAGATCCAGGCCGTTGGAACCGACCCACATCAGGTGGTTCAGGATGCGGGTGATCTCGTCGAACATGGTGCGGATGTACTGCGCACGCTCCGGCGCCTCGATCCCCATCAGGGTCTCGATCGCGCGCACGTAGGCGTTCTCGTTGCACATCATCGACACGTAGTCCAGGCGATCCATGTAGCCGATCGACTGGTTGAACGGCTTGGACTCGGCCAGCTTCTCGGTGCCACGGTGCAGCAGGCCGATGTGCGGATCGGCGCGGACCACGGTCTCGCCGTCCATTTCCAGGATCAGACGCAGCACGCCGTGCGCGGCCGGATGCTGCGGGCCGAAGTTCATCGTGTAGTTGCGGATTTCCTGCTTGGCTTCGGCAGGATTGCTGGCGAACCCGTCGTGCGCCTGGTGGTACTCGCTCACTTGGCGGACTCCTTCTGTGCTTCGCCCGCCGCGGTCTGGTAGCGCGCATCGTCGCGGATCACGCGCGGCACGCCCACACGCGGCTCCACCGAGGTCACCGGCTCGTAGATCACGCGCTGCTTCTCTTCGTCGTAGCGCACTTCGACGTTGCCGATCAGCGGGAAATCCTTGCGGAACGGATGGCCGACGAAGCCGTAGTCGGTGAGGATGCGGCGCAGGTCCGGGTGCCCGGCGAAGACCACGCCGAACAGGTCGAACGCCTCGCGCTCGAACCAGTTCGCGCCCGGCCAGATGTCGGTGACCGAGGCCACCACCGGCAGGTCTTCGTTCGGCGCGTAGCAACGCACGCGCAGGCGCTGGTTGTGGCGGTAGGAAATCAGCTGCGCCAGCACCGCGAAACGCTGCTGCGGGACCGGCAACGGCTGGGCGCCGCCGGCAGCCTCACCGCTGGGGAACTCACCCCAGGCGAAACGGCCCACGGCCTTGCCTTCGACGCCGCGGCTGAAGCCGTGCGAGGACACGTCGGAGGTATCCCACTCGTCGCTGCCGTAGCCGAGGTAATCGACGCCGCACAGGTCGGACAGCTGTTCGAAACCGAACTCGTCGCGCAGCGCCAGGCAGGTGGCGTGCCAGGCGTCGGCCGGCACTTCCAGGGTGACTTCGCCGCGCGGAAGGGCCACGAAGACCTGGCTGCCGGGGAAACGGGCGCCGAGTCGGTCGCTAAAGGAAGATGCTTGCTCTGCCATGGGGGCTTGGCGTGCTCTCGAGGAAAGAGGAATCAGCGCGCGATGGTCTGGGTTCGCCAGATCTTCTTCTGCAACTGCAGGATGCCGTAGACCAGGGCCTCGGCGGTCGGCGGGCAGCCCGGGACGTAGACGTCCACCGGCACGATGCGGTCGCAGCCGCGCACCACCGAATACGAGTAATGGTAGTAGCCGCCGCCGTTGGCGCAGCTGCCCATCGAGATGACCCACTTCGGGTCCGGCATCTGGTCGTAGACCTTGCGCAGCGCCGGGGCCATCTTGTTGACCAGGGTGCCGGCGACGATCATCACGTCGGACTGGCGCGGCGACGGGCGGAACACCACGCCGTAGCGGTCCAGGTCCAGGCGCGCGGCGCCGGCGTGCATCATCTCGACTGCGCAGCAGGCCAGGCCGAAGGTCATCGGCCACATCGAGCCGGTGCGCGCCCAGTTCAGCAGCGCATCGACGCTGGTGGTGACGTAGCCCTTTTCCAGCAGCGGGTTTTCGCCTTCGGGACGCAGGATGTCGTCCACCCGCCCTTCCGGGATCGGGTTGGTCATCAGGCGATCCAGGGTCTGAATCACTCCCATTCCAGCGCTCCCTTCTTCCACACGTAAACAAAACCGAGGAACAGCATGCCGACGAACAGGCCCATGGTGACCAGGGAGCGAGCGCCCAGGTCCATGAACACCTGCGTCCACGGCACGATGAAGATGATTTCCAGATCGAAGACGATGAACTGGATGGCGATCAGGTAGTAGCGCACATCGAACTTCATGCGCGCGTCCTCGAAGGCCTCGAAGCCGCACTCGTACGGCGAGAGCTTCTTCAGGTCGGGACGCCGGGGACCGAGGAACCGCCCCACCAGCATCAGCGCGACGCCGATACCGGTGGCCACGATCAGAAACAGCAGGGTCGGCAAATATTCGGCCAGCACTCGCGATTCTCTCTTGCCTGTGCCCGCACGCGTGCCGTGCAGGCATGGGATAGACGATTCTCCGGGCGAGGGCGTGATGCCTTCGCGCAGAAACCGTAGCCAAACAATGGTGCCCAAGAGGGGACTCGAACCCCTACGACCTAAGTCGCTACCACCTCAAGGTAGTGCGTCTACCAATTCCGCCACCTGGGCTTGCGTAAAACCTGCGCGGCAATCCCGCCGCGCAGCATATTGTAACCGCCTTCAGTCTTTCTGCGACGGGGCAGGCGACTTTTCTTGCGCTTTTTCCGGCGCCTGCTGGGCGGCCGGGGCGGCGGCGGGGGCAGCCGGCGCCTGCGGGACCTGCAGTTCGCCTGCCGGCGCAGCCGGCGCCGGGGTGGCCGACTGCGACATCACGCCCAGATTGGCGTCGGCCGGACGCGCGCTGTGGCCGGCGTACCAGGCCATGAACAGGCTGATGGCGAAGAACACCACCGCCAGCCACTTGGTCGACTTGGACAGGAAGTTGGACGCGCCGCGCGATCCGAACACGGTGCCGGACGCGCCAGCGCCGAACCCGGAACCCGCCGCCGCACCGGCGCCGCGTTGCATCAGGATCAGCGCGATCATCGCGATCGCCACCAGCACGTAGACCACATTGAGGATGACCATCAGCATTTCGAAATCCGTCCGGACAGTACGACTTGGGGGACGAACGGCCGCCAGCGGCGGCCGTTCGCTCAACAGGTGGCCGCCGCTCGCACGATGGCCAGGAATTCCGCGGCGACCAGCGAGGCGCCGCCCACCAGCCCGCCATCGACATCCGGCTGCGCGAACAGCTCGGCGGCGTTGTCGGGCTTGACGCTGCCGCCATACAGGATCGGCAACGAATCCGCGATTCTAGCATCGCGTGCCGCCACTTCGCCACGGATGAACGCGTGCACCGCCTGCGCCTGCGCCGGGCTGGCGGTGCGGCCGGTGCCGATCGCCCAGACCGGCTCGTAGGCCACCACCGCGCGGGCGAAGCCGTCGGCGCCGACCAGATCCAGCACCGGCGCCAGCTGCGCGGCGATGACCGCCTCGGTGCGCCCAGCCTCGCGCTGCTCCAGGGTCTCGCCCACGCACAGGATCGGGACCAGCCCGGCGTGCAGGGCGGCGGCGAACTTGCGCGCGACCAGCTCGCTGCTCTCCTGGTGGTACTGGCGCCGCTCCGAATGTCCGACCAGGCCATAGTCGGCGCCCACGTCCACCAGCATCGCCGCCGACACCTCGCCGGTGTAGGCGCCCTTCTCGTTGCTGCTGACGTCCTGCGCGCCGAAGCGCAGCAGCCGGTCCTCGAAATGCTCGATCAGGTCGCCCAGGTAAGGCAGCGGCGGCAGAATCACCACCTCCACGTCGTGCTCGGCCTCGTGCAGCCCGGTGACGATCTCCCGCACCAGGTCGGCGGCGAAGTGGCGGGTGCCATGCAATTTCCAGTTTCCGGCTACGATCTTGCGTCGCATCGGCGCATCTCCGGCGAAAAAGTGCCGAGAGGATAGCCGATGCGCCGCCAAGGGCCGGCATCGTCCCTGCCGTTCCACCCTCCCGCCCCGCTCCACGCGCAGAGACCGCCATGACCCAGCTTCCCGGCTACGCCCTGATCACCGGCGCCTCCAGCGGCATCGGCCGCGAGATCGCCCGCGAGTACGCCCGCCGCGGCGTGCCGCTGATCCTGAGCGCGCGCCGCGAGGCACAGCTGCAGGCGCTGGCCGCCGAACTGCGGCCGCAGGTGCCGGTGGAGGTGCTGGTCGCGGACCTGGCCGATCCGGCCGCGCCAGCCGCACTGGTGGCCGAGATCGAACGGCGCGGTCTGGCGGTGCGGATCCTGGTCAACAACGCCGGTTACGGCGTGCCCGGCCGCTACATCGCCCAGGACTGGGCGGTGCACGCGGCGTTCCTGCAGGTGATGGTCGGCGCCGTGTGCGAACTGACCTGGCGGCTGCTGCCGGCGCTGCGCGCCAGCGGCCACGGCCGCATCCTCAACGTCGCCTCGTTCGCCGCCCTGGTGCCCGGCGCCGATGGCCACACCCTGTACGCGGCGGCGAAGAGTTTCATGCTGCGCTTCAGCGAATCGCTGGCGCTGGAGAACGCCGACCGCGGCGTCGGCGTCTGCGCGCTATGCCCCGGCTTCACCTGGTCCGAGTTCCACGACGTCACCGGCACCCGCGAACAGATGAACGCCCTGCCGCGCTGGCTCTGGCTGCAGACCGCCGCGGTGGCCCGCGCCGGCATCGACGGCGCCGAACGCGGCAAGGTCCGGGTGGTCCCCGGCGCGGTCTACCGCGCCCTGCTCGGCCTGACGGCACTACTGCCCAATGCCCTGCTGCTGCGGCTGATGGGGCGCGGCTCGCATCGGATCAGGTCGGTGGAATAGCCCGCGCCCTGCCGGTCCTGCGAGCGGGGTCCGGGTATCGCGCCGCGCGGCAGGCCGCTAGGGCTGGTTGACGATATCGCCGTGTAGCGGCGCCAGCCTGGCCAGCAACCGGTTCTGCACGCGGCGCTGGATGCCGCGCTGGTCCATTGCCCACACCAGGTCCTCGACCAACGCGTTGAAGTCCGCCTCGTGGATCGGCAGATGCTGGTGCGCCTGCTTCATCGGCTTGGCGGTGTCGGCGCATGGCCCGTCGCTGAGGTGGCAGAACTTCTGCACCAGGCGCTGGTCCAGCATCACGATGTTGACCCGGGCGAAGTGCTGGACGATGCGCGGTTCGTCGGCGATGCGCGACAGCAGCGTCTCCACCAGCGCCTCGATGCCGGGCTGGCCGCCCAGGTCGGCGTACAGCGTGCGCGGCGGCCGCGGGGCGCTGGCGCAGCCGGCCAGCAGCGCGGCCGTCGCCAGCAGAATCGGGATCAGGACGCGCATCGGCCTGACCATGTCAGAACGCCACCTGCAGGGAGAGATAGGGCCCGCGCTGGTCGCGCAGGGTGGCGACGTCCCCGAGGTCGGCCCAGGCGCCGACCACGGACACGCGCTTGTTCGGGAACCATGCCACGAACGCATCCGCCCAGGCGTCCTCGCGGGCGAATCCGAGGTTGTCCGGTTTCTGCCGGTATTCCAGGCCCAGCACCCAGGACGGGTCGAGCACCACCGCGACGCTGGCCTCGGCCACCAGCCGGTAGGTATTGCCGCGATCGCCGCCGAACCCGAGCAGCCCGGTCTGGTTGGCGCGGGTGGCGCGCAGGGTGCCGTTGACCAGCAACTGGTAGCCACCGGCCGCGTCCAGCCAGAGCTTGGCGGCGCTGAGATAGATGTCGGTGCCATGGTCGGCGCGCGCGCCGATCGCCAACGGCAAGGCGCCGTCGCGCAGCCGCTTGTATTGCACCCCCAGCGCCACCTGCGGCGCGGCGCCGTAGATCAGGTCGCCGCCCAGCCGCAGCTTGGCGCCGACCACGTCCTGACCGAGCGCATGCCACGGCAGCGCCAGCCGCCGCTGCAACGTGCCCAGGTCCAGGCGCTGCCGCGCCAGCGACAGCTCCAGGCGGTTGCCCAGGGTCAGCGCCGCCCCCTGCACGTCCAGCCGGTAATCGCCGCTGTCCACGTGCGTGGCGAACAGCACCGCGCCGTCCTGATCGCGCGTGCCGTAGCCGGACAGGGCCGCCCACGGCACGATGCCGCCACCGCCACTGCCTTCCACGCTGGA
>NZ_AQOI01000012.1:0-10230 GCF_000364665.1 Xanthomonas sp. SHU 199 | reverse complement strand
CGGCGCGCCGCGCAGGCGCAGCGCGCGCAGCGTGGCGTCCACGGTCACCCCGGCGACCCGGCGCTGCTGCAGGTCCAGCCAGGCCTGGACGTCGCCGACCCCGCCCTGCAGTTCGATGCCGGCCGCATGCAGCAGGCCGGCCCAGCCCGCCAGTTCCGCCGGGCGCACCGCCAGGTAGGCCTGGCCGTCGCCGCTGCGGCGGTCCAGGTCCAGCACCGCGGTCAGCGGCGCCTGTTGCAGATCGCTCCAGCCGTGCACGCCCACCTGCAGGCGCTCGCCGTTCACGCGCATCCGCAGGTCGATCTTCGGTACCTGCGCTTCCAGGCCCAGCGACGGGGCGTGTACACGCAGGCGTCCATCGATGACCTGCAACTCGCCCAGCCCTTCCAGCGCATCCAGCGGATCGCCGCCCTGCCCCGAGGTCGGCAGGCCCTGCACGCTCCAGTTGCCGTCGTCGGCGCGCAGCAGGGTCAGCGCCAGGCCGCGCAGGCGCAGTTCGGTGAACGAGCGCCCAGGCAGCAGCCCCGCATACATCGACACCAGCACCTCGGCCTGGCCGATGCGCACGCCGTCGCCGGCACCGATGCGCAGCCCGTCCAGGCGCAACAGCGGGCCACGCCGGGTCCAGGCCGTCTCCAGCCGGTCGAAGCGGATCGGCCGCCCGGCGCGCTCGCTCAGCCACGCCGCCACCTGCTGCGGATGCCGCTCCACGAACGGCAGCGCCTGGCTCAGCGCGCCCACCGCCAGGGCCACGCACACCAGCCCGATCGCCACCGCGTAGAACGCGAAACGGCGAGCCAGGCGCAGGCGGCGGCGCAGCGGGGTGTGCATCAGGTGCGGGGAATGGGGAATCGGGAATGGGGAATCGCAACAGCAGAGCGCGAACTGCTCATTGCCGTGTGAAATTCGGCCGAGGAATCCAGGGATGCGTCAGCGCAAACAGCGCGCTCTTCCCCCATTCCCCATTCCCGATTCCCCACTCCCGGCCTCACAACAACACCACGTCGAACTGCTCCTGCAGGTATTGTTCGTCGGCCTGGAAGCGGATGGTCTTGCCGAGGAATTCCTCCAGCTCGGCCACCGCCGCCGATTCCTCGTCGGTGATGCGCGCCACCACCTTGGTCGAGGCGATCACCAGCAACCGCGCCGCGTCGAACTGGCGCACCGCGCGGGTGATCTCGCGGAAGATCTCGTAGGTCACGGTCTCGGCGGTCTTGATCGAGCCGCGCCCGCTGCATTCCGGGCACGGTTCGGACAGCTGCCGCTCCAGGCTCTCCACGGTGCGCTTGCGGGTCATCTCCACCAGGCCCAGCGGCGAGAACTCGTACACCGTGGTCTTGGCATGGTCGCGCGAAAGCGCCTTCTCCAGCGTGCGCAGCACCTGCCGGCGGTGCTCGGCGTCGTCCATGTCGATGAAGTCGATGATGATGATGCCGCCGAGGTTGCGCAGGCGCAGCTGCCGCGCCACCGCCTGCGCCGCCTCCAGGTTGGTGCGGAACACCGTCTCCTCGAGGTTGCGCTGGCCCAGGAACGAGCCGGTGTTGACGTCGATGGTGGTCATCGCCTCGGTCTGGTCGATGACCAGGTAGCCGCCGGACTTCAGCGGCACCTGCTTGTCCAGCGCGCGGGCGATCTCGTCCTCGACCCCGTACAGGTCGAAGATCGGACGGTCGCCGGTGTACAGCTCCAGGCGCTCGGCCAGCACCGGCATGTACTTGGCGACGAAGGCCTGCAGCCGTTCGAAGGTCTCGTGCGAATCCACCTTGACCTTCTCCACGTCCTTGCGGATCAGGTCGCGCACCGCGCGCAGCGGCAGGCTCAGGTCCTCGTAGATGATGCTGGCCGGGGCGCCGTCGCGACCGCGCCGCTCGACCACGTTCCAGACCCGCGACAGGTAGGCGATGTCCTCGGCCAGGGCCTCGGCCGGCTGGCCCTCGGCATTGGTGCGGATGATGTAGCCGAAACCGCCGTGGCTGGCGGCCAGGTCGGCGACCAGGGTCTTCAGGCGCTGCCGTTCGGCCTCGTCCTCGATCCGCGCCGACACCCCGATCACCCGCGACTGCGGCAGCAGCACGAGATAGCGCGAGGGGATGCTGATCTGCGTGGTCAGCCGTGCGCCCTTGCTGCCGATCGGGTCCTTGACCACCTGCACCACGATGTCCTGGCCGTCGCGCAGCAGTTCCACGATCGGCACCGCCGCCGACACCGGCAATGGCGTCGCCTCCTCGGTGTCGCCATTGCCGACCGGCGCCGGCCGCACCACGTCGTTGGCGTGCAGGAACGCCGCGCGCTCCAGCCCGACCTCGACGAAGGCCGCCTGCATGCCCGGCATCACCCGCTGCACGCGGCCCTTGTAGATATTGCCGACCACGCCGCGGCGCCAGCCGCGCTCGATGTGCAGCTCCTGCAGCATGCCGTTCTCGATGACGGCCACCCGGGTCTCGCGTGGTGTGACGTTGACCAGGATCTCTTGCGACATCACAGCACTCCGAAGGTGCGCAGCAGGTGGTGGGTCTGGTGCATGGGCAGGCCCATCACCCCGGAATAACTGCCGTCGAGACGGCTGACGAAACGCTCGGCGCCGCCCTGGATTGCATACGCGCCGGCCCGCCCCATCGGCTCGCCGCTGGCCACGTAGTCGGCGATGTCGCGCGCGGACAACGCGGCGAAGGTCACCGCCGTCGGCACCAGCACCAGCTCTTCGCGGCCGGCGGCGACCAGCGCCACCGCGGTCATCGCCTGGTGGGTGCGCCCGGACAGGGCCGCCAGCATCGCCGCCGCATCCTCGGCGTCGGCCGGCTTGCCGAACACCCGATCGTCCAGCACCACCTCGGTGTCGGCGCCGAGCACCACCGCGTCGGCGGCGTCGGCCAGTTGCGCCAAGCCGGCACGGGCCTTGTCCAGTGCCACCCGGCGCACATAGGCCTGCGCCGACTCGTCGGCCGCGCGCACTTCCGGCACCTCGAGGTCGAGGATCCGGAACGGCACGCCGAGGCGGGTCAGCAGTTCGTTTCTGCGAGGGGAACGGGACGCGAGATACAGCATGGCCGAAGGATAACCCGACCGGACTGACTGAACGATCGCTAATTGCGGGACGATCGCTTCGACCCCGGCGAAGATCACGACGCGTTCATCGTCGCGGCAACACCCTCGCCCAATCTTCACAAGGAGAACATCGATGCGCGCATTGTCCGTCCGCCCGCTGCTGCTGGCCCTGTCCCTCGCCCTAGGAGGCACGATGACCGCCCACGCCCAATCCGCCGCGCCCGGCTACGCCGTGCCCGCCGACGGCACCCTGCTCAACATCGCCGCGCAGGCCGAGGCCAAGCGCGCGCCCGACGTCGCCGCCATCTCCGCCGGCGTGGTCACCCAGGCCACCGACAGCGCCGCGGCGATGCGCCAGAACGCCGAGCAGATGACCAAGGTACTGGCCGCGATCCGCGCCGCCGGCATCGCCGACAAGGACGTGCAGACCAGCGGGGTCAGCCTCAACCCGCAGTACAAGTACGCCGAGAACCAGGCGCCGCAGATCATCGGCTACCAGGCCAACAACTCGGTGAACCTCAAGGTGCGCGACATCGCCAAGCTCGGCAAGGTGCTCGACGCGCTGGCCGCGCAGGGCGCCAACCAGATCAACGGCCCCACCTTCGAGATCGACGACCCGGAACCGCTGTACGACCAGGCCCGGGTCGATGCGCTGAAGAAGGCGCAGGCACGCGCGCAGACCTACGCCAAGGCGCTGGGCCTGCACGTGCGGCGCATCGTCAGCATCTCCGAAGGCAGCAGCGGCGGCGTGCGCCCGCCGATGCCGATGATGCGCGCGATGGCGATGAAGGCGGAGATGGACAGCACCCCGGTCGCGCCTGGCGAGAGCAGTGTCTCGGTCAACCTGGATGTGGTGTTCGAGCTGGGCAAGTAAGCCCCGTCCGCACCCTCCTTCGCGACGGCGCCTGCGGGCGCCGTCGTCGTTTTCGGTCCGCCGCAGCGCCCCTCGCCAATACGGCACCCGGCCTCGATCGCCGCCGCCTCTTGCCAAAATGCCCGCGACCGGCGCACTGTCGAAACGCGGACGGGCGCGATGACCCCATCCGTCGCCCCCGTGCGTTTTCCGGTACCGCAGTCCACGACACTCCTATCGCAGAGGTGGATCCATGGTTCGCACGCAACTCCCCGCCCCGTCCTTCCGCATCGACCTGTCCCGGGTCCTGGCCTACAGCACCGCGATCGCCCTGCACGTGCTGGCCGCCCTGTTGCTGCTGCTTCCGCTCTCGCACGTGACCGCGCCACCAGAACCGGCGCAGGTGCAGCCGCCCTGGCAGCAACCGGTGCTGGTCAAGGTCACGCCACCGCCGCCGACCATTCCCACCGTCGAGAAACAGGTGCCGACGCAGCCGCGCACGCCGACCGCAGTCCCGGTGCCGACCCCGACGCCGGCGCCGCTGTTCGACAGCAGCCCGGTGGTGCTGGACAGCGCGCCCAACGTCGACCCCGCGCCCAGCATCGCCGCGCCCAACCTGCCGCCGGCGAGCGTGAGCGCACCGGTGGACGGCATGCAGTTGCAGTACCTGCGCGCGCCGGCGCCGCCGTATCCGCGCGACGCGCTGCGCGATCGCCTGCAGGGCAGCGTGCTGCTGCGGGTGCTGGTCGGCACCGACGGGCAACCGCTGCAGGTCACTGTGGAGAAGAGCAGCGGCCACCGGGTGCTGGACCAGGCCGCCCGCGACCAGGTGCTCAAGCGCTGGGCGTTCAAGCCGGCGCTGCAGAACGGCACGCCGGTGCAGGCGTACGGGCTGGTACCGGTCGATTTTTCGATGGACCGCTGAGGGCTGCAATGCGCCGGCCGGGCACCGCCCGGCCGTGCGCGTTACGCAAAAATTCACCGGTTGTTCACGACAGATACACCTAGATGGAAACCAGCTGACCGTCAAAAGGTCGGCGCTTTCGCCAGAAAGTCACAACCTGCGTTTCCAGTTAGGAGAGAAACTGTGAACACCTCGACCCAACGGCGTGCAACCCGCCGTACCCTGTTGTGCGCCTCCGTCGCCGGCGTTCTCGCCACCCTCGCGGGCCCTGCCGCCTTCGCCCAGGAAGCGGCCACCAATCTCGACCGCATCACCGTCACCGGCTCCAACATCCCCCGCACCAACACCGAGACCCCGGCACCGGTGCAGGTGGTGAGCCGCCAGGAAATCGACCGCAGCGGCAAGACCTCGCTGGGCGAGTACCTGCAGACCCTGACCGCCAATGGCGCCGGCGCGGTGCCGAAGAGCTTCGGCCAAGGTTTCGCAGGCGGTGGCTCCGGCATCTCGCTGCGCGGCCTGGGCGCCGGCTCCACCCTGGTGCTGTTGAACGGCCGGCGCATGGCCACCTACGGCTTGGCCGACGACGGCCAGAAGGTCTTCACCGACCTCAGCACCATCCCGCTGGACGCGGTCGAGCGGGTCGAAGTGCTGAAGGACGGCGCCTCGGCGATCTACGGCTCCGACGCCATCGCCGGCGTGGTCAACATCATCCTGCGCAGCGACTTCCAGGGCGCGATCCTGCGCGGCTCCTACGGCATCTCCGGCGACGGTGATGGCGATGCGCGCAAAGCGACCCTCACTGCCGGCACCGGCGACCTCTCCAGCGATGGCTGGAACGCGTTCTTCAGCCTCGACGTGGGCAAGACCGATGCGATCAAGATCGGCGACCGCGAGGACCGCAAGTGGATCGGCACCGGCGACATCCGCCGCTGGGGCTACGCGGCACAGGATGCGCAGTTCCTCGGCGGCGCCTACCGCAGCGGCGGCACCAACATCGGCAGCCTGAACGGCCCGAACGGCTCCGTGTTCGGCACCACCGGACAACTGGTCGCGCTGCCCGGCTGCGCCGGCCTGACGACCATCCCAGGGCAGACCGAAGCCACCTCGCAGGCGCAGGGCTGCCTGTGGGATCCGGTGCAGCAGTTCCGCGACCTGTCACCCGAAGAGAAGTACGTCAATGTGTTCGGCCGCGCCAGCTTCGCCTTCGGCGAGGGCGGCGAGATCTACACCGAGATCGGCTACTCGAAGAAGAACACGGTCTTTTCCAATACCCCGTCCAACGTGTCCGGCGGCTGGGGCTACCCGGGCGGGCCGGTCAACGCCAACAGCGGTGCCGGCGCCACCGTGCTCTATGCCGGCCATCCGGACAACCCGCTGCCCTACGCCGCGCGCGTGCGCTACAGCGCCTGGGACGTGGGCCCGCGCGTCACAGACAACACCAACGAGTTCAACCGCTTCCTGGTCGGCGTGAAGGGCAACTGGGGCGACTGGAGCTACGACACCGGCTACCTGCACTCGGGTACCGATCTGAGCAGCAAGCGCACCGGCTTCCTCCGTTACAGCGCGGTACGCTGCGTGCTCGGCAACCCGGCCTGCCCGGCCGGCACCTGGCGCATCGGCGACAACGCCAACCTCAACTCGCAGGCATTGTACGACTACATCTCGCCGACCATCAGCGCGCGCGCCAAGTCCGCATTGGACATGTTCGACTTCACCGTCTCGCGCAGCCTGGCCGACCTCAAGGGCGGCCCATTGGGCCTGGCGCTGGGTGCGGAATGGCGCAAGACCAGCAACAGCCTGACCCCGCAGACCTACACCGATATCGGCGACATCATCGGCCTGGGCTACTCGGCCTACGACGGTACCCAGAACGTGTATGCCGGCTACGTCGAGTTGTCGGCGCCGGTGCTGGAGCAACTGGAACTGTCGGCGGCGCTGCGCTACGACAAGTACGACGGCGGCGACGGCAAGGCCACGCCGAAGCTGGGGGTGAAGTGGACGCCGGCCGAGTGGATCGCGCTGCGCGCGAGCTACGCCGAAGGCTTCCGTGCGCCGAACCCGGCCGAGAACGGCAACGGCGGCCTGGCCGCATTCTCCAATGCGGCCGATCCGGTACGCTGTGCGATCAGTGCCAGCGAGTGCGGCACGCGTTCGGTGGCGATCATCACCCGGCCGAACCCGGCGCTGAAGCCCGAAGAATCCAAGAGCTACTCGGTGGGCTTCGTGTTGCAGCCGACCTCGACGACTTCGCTGACCGTGGATGGCTGGGAAATCAAGCGAACGAACGAGATCGCCCCAAGCAGCACCCGCGATGCCATCCTTGCCGGCAACGTGCTGCGCGACAGCAACAACATCGGCGGCGTCGCCAATAGCGGCACCATCCTGGCGGTCAATACCGGCTACGTGAACGCGAACTCCTCGCGCGTGCGCGGCATCGACACAGACATCCGCCAGACCTTCGCGATCGGCCCGGGCCAGTTGGAACTGGACGCGCAGTGGAGCCACCTGCTCAAGTTCGAGCGCACCGAAGGCGGCAGCACCGTCGACTACGTGGGCACGCACGGCAACTGCGACGTCACCAACTGCATCGGCACCCCGCAGGACCGCATCAACTTCGGCACCACCTGGAAACAGGGCAGCTGGAGCGTGAGCGGCGTGCTGAACTACATTGACAGCATCGAGAACAAGGACAGCCGCGGTGGCGAGTACCAGGCGTTCTACGCCGACGGCACGCCGGTCAAGAAGATCGCCTCGTTCACCACCTTCGATCTGTCCGGCCGCTGGAACATCACCGAGGCGTTCGAGCTGAGCGCGTCGGTGGAGAACGTGTTCGACCGGATCGCGCCGCTGGATCCGACCACCTACGGTGCGGTCAACTACAATCCGCTGCACGTCAGCGGTGCGATCGGCCGCTACTTCACGGTGGGTGCGAAGTACACATTCAACTGATCGCGAACGTCGCAAGGCCGTAACGAAAAGCCCGGGCGAAAGCCCGGGCTTTTTTGTTGTCTGAGCGGTGCGCCAGCATCGGCATCACGCACGCATTGCCGCCACGCGCACGCGATCCGCGATCCGCGATCCGCGATCCGGCGATCCGCGATCCGGCGATCCGGCGATCAGGCGCGATGGTAAGGATGATTGGCCAGCATCGCCGCCGCACGGTACAACTGCTCGGCCACCACCAGCCGCACCAGCATGTGCGGCAGGGTCAGCGGCCCCAGCGACCAGGATTCGCTGGCGACCGCCAGCACCTCCGGCGAATGGCCTTCGGGACCGCCGATCAGGAACGCCAGATCGCGCCCCTGTCCGCGCCAGTGCTCCATGCGCTGCGCCAGTTGCTCGGAACTGTGTTGCTTGCCGGGCACGTCCAGCGCCACCACCAGCGCATTCTTCGGCAGCGCCGCCAGGACCCGGCGGCCTTCGTCCTCGATCGCGCGCTGCGCATCGCGGCCCTTGCCGCGCAGTCCAGGCTCGATCTCGACCAGATCCAGCGGCAACCAGTGCGAGAGCCGCTTGCGGTACTCGGCGAAGCCCTGCGCCACCCAGGCCGGGGCGCGCTCGCCGGTGGCGATGAGGCGCGCCTTCATCGCTGCGCGCGGCAGGCGCGCATCACCAACGCTCGCCCAGCAGCAGGGCGTCGTACATCGCGTCGTCCAGTTCCTGCTCGGCCAGCCGGGCACGCTCCCGCTTCAACCATTGCTTCAGCGTGTCGGCCTGCCGCGCCGCAGCGCGATCGTCGGCACAGGAGCGGATCTCCTCCTGCACCTGCCGCTTGATCTGCGCCAACAGCGCATCCAGGCGCTGCGGCTGCGGCGCGCGCTCGTCTTGAAGACCGTAACGCCCCATGAAGTCATCGACCAGTCCGGCCAATGTCTGCTCGACCTGCCGCAGTTGCGCGGCGAACAGGTCGTTGTAGTCACGGATGCGCTCCTCGGCCATCGCCGCGATGCCGGCCTGATCCAACTGGCCGATTTCCAGTTGCAGTTCCAGCAGTGCCAGCAGGTCGTCGTTTTGATACGCCTGGTTGAGCCGCTGCATCAAGGCGGTCTTGCGCTCGCGCTGCTGCGGATCGGGCTCGCGGTCCGGATGCAATGCTGCGACCAGATTGCGGTACAGCGCGCGACGCGTCTGTTGCGGATCGGCGGCGACCTGCGCGGCCTTGCCTGCACCGGCACGGCGGCGCTTGTCGCGCTGCTGGGCGCGCCCGGCCGCATGCGCCTGCTGCGCGTGCAGCCGCTCCTGGATCTGCGCATACAGCGCTTCGGGGGAGTGGATATGCGCCATTTCCTCTTCGGTCAGGCCGAATTCCTCACCGATGACCGACGTCAGCAATGCCTCGGATTCGGCCAGATCCTGGTCGAATCCGAGGGGGCTATGCCGGTCGTAGATGTCCTTCAGGCCATCGTTGTCGCCGTCCCGGATCAACAGCGCAGCCAACTCGCAAATGAGCCCGGACAGATCGGCGCGATCGCGCTTGCTCAACTTGAAGGTGGCATGCGCCGCGTCCAGTTCCCGCAACAACTGTACCTGCGCCGCATCGCGCTCCTGCAGCAAGGGATCGACCTGCTCGTGGAAACGCTGCTCCCAGCGCGGCAGCGCCTCCTGCCACGCATGCAACTGCGCACGGGCGCGCTCCAGACGCTTGACCAGGGAGTCGAAGCGCTTGCATGCCGGCGTCGCGGGTGTCGATTCGATCGCGCCGACACGCTTGCTGACCGGCAACGCCTCGCTGCCGACGCTGCGCGCGGGATTGCGCCTCTTAGGCATCGCGTGCCGAGTCGTCGTCGTCGCCCGGCGGCTGGTCGCCGACCGTCCACAGCCGCTCCAGCGCATAGAACTCGCGCACCCGCGGCAGCATCACGTGCACCACTACGTCGCCGAGATCGACCAGTACCCACTCGGCCTCGCGCTCGCCTTCCACGCCCAGCGGCATGACATCCAGGCGCTTGGCGTACTTGATGACTTCGTCGGCGATCGACTTGACGTGGCGGGTGGAGGTGCCGGAGACGATGACCAGGTAGTCGGTGACGCTGGACTTGCCGCGCACGTCGATTTCCGCCACGTCCTTGGCCTTGAGTTCCTCGACTGCCTCGCGGACGTGGGCGAGCAGGACCGGCAGCGGCGGCGGCGGATTGGGGACTTGGGTCTTGATGACGTGGGCTTGACTGGACAAAGCGGCGAACTCGATGGAATGGGGCGAATTATAGGCGACCCCGGCAGGACGCGTATTCAGCCAGCGGCGGCGGCACCGGACGCATACAGAGCATGGTCGCGGATATAGGCCGCCACTGGCGCCGGCAGCAAGGCCGCCCAGTCCTCGCCGGCGGCGATGCGCGCGCGCACCAGGCTGGCCGATTCGCTGCGCAGCGGTTGCCGCAGGCACCACAAGCGGCCGCCCGGCGCACGGGCCAGCGCCTGCGGCGTGTCA